>CACZNT010000116.1 GCA_902782635.1 uncultured Coriobacteriaceae bacterium | reverse complement strand
GCTCCCTAGGCGCATATTTGGTGATGTCGATTCTGTACTGCTTGCGGATCTCCGCCTGCGCTGTCCGCGATGCATCAATCCCCTTCGTCTCGAGGTAGGCGTTCACGGCATCAGGCATCCCGCCCACGAGCAGATAGCGACGAAAGAGCTGCAGGAGGCGCTCGTGAAGATGGTCTGGCAGCGGCTCCCTGGCCTCAAATGCCTGGCGGAGTGCATCCCATGCGACCTCGGAGACCCCGCATGCCCAGGCAAACTCCTCGAAGTCGAGTGGGAACATCTGGACTTCGGTGATGTATCCCACGGGGAACGACCGGATGTTTTCCAGGAGGACTCCCAGGAGCGAGCCAGAGAAGGCGTAGTCGTAGGTGCCGTCGGCAACGAGATACTTCGAGTAGGTGACGATTTCGGGACACTCTTGAACCTCGTCGATGATGACGAGGGTTTTGCCTGGGACGAGGGGCCCCTCAGCCATGACCTCGATGCGAAACGCGAGGTCGTCAGCACTCGTAGCATGGGCGAACGACCGGCAGGCAGCTGGGTTTTTGATGAGGTCGAACGTGACGACGTTGGAATACGCCTGACGCCCGAATTCTTCGAGGAGAAAGGACTTGCCCACCTGGCGGGCGCCCGTGAGGAGCAGGGCATGGTTTTGCGCCCTCTCCTTCCACGCAACGAGCTGCTCCATCGCCTTGCGCCTTAGCATGCCGGCTCCTTTGCACTCGTCCAATTTTCTGAATCACATTGTATTGCATTCGTCTGAATTTTAAAGCAACTATCAATGCACTGGTCAGAATTATGAAATGAATAGGCAGGCCAAGACTCACATCGGCAGCATCTGCTGAGGGCGGCGAGGTCCTTCGACTCCGGGAAACCCGAGGTCCTTCGACTCCGCGCCTTCGGCGCTGCGCTCAGGACGACACCCGGGTGGGAGCGTAGCGGAAGTCCCGTGTCATCCTGAGCGAGCGTGCAGCTCCGTGTCATCCTGAGCGAGCGAAGCGAGTCGAAGGATCCCCCGCAAGCACGGCGCCACGAGCCGTAGTGCGGCAAAACCGCGAGCAACTGACGGTCCCGTTGCATTCGGGGACGATTTCGCGACGAAAGGCAACCGAACCGCGAGTAACTGACGGCTGCGTTGCAGGACGACACCCGGGTTGCAGAGGGCGAGGTCCTTCGACTCCGCGCCTTCGGCGCTGCGCTCAGGACGACACCCGGGTTGCACGACGCCTGCGCTCAGGACGACATCCGGGTTGCAGAGGTCCTTCGCACGCAGGCTGCAAATAACCGGGGTTATCCTCCTAATTCAGTAAAGATACAGTGATCTAATCCTCTTAAAGTAGTAAAAACTAACTGATATAATCCTCCTAAAATAGTCAAGGTTGATTGGGGAACCCATGCTCACGCGATCAATCAGCAAGAAGCTAGAAGCCTGGAAATCACGTCCCCACCACCCGCTCGTTCTCGCCGGCCTTCGCCAGACGGGCAAGACCTTCAGCGTCCGGGCGTTTGGCGAGTCCCATTACGGCAACGTGGTCTACCTGGACCTCAGGGCGAGCAAGGCCGCGAGGGCAGCGTTCTCCGGAGACTTCGATGTGGACAAGATGGTGCTCTCCATTACGGCAAGCGTACCCGATGCTCATTTTGTGCCAAACGACACGCTCCTCATTCTCGACGAGATCCAGGATTGCGCAGACGCGCGCAGCTCCCTCAAATACTGGGACCTCGACGGCCGGTACGACGTCATCGCCACGGGGAGCTTCTTGGGCGTGAAGGGCTTTCGCGAGCCATATCCGCGGGGCATCCCCGTCGGGTATGAGGAGCATCTGACCATGCATCCGCTCGACTTTGCCGAATTCGCCACGAACATGGGCATTTCAGATGATGTGCTGCGATATGCCCGGGAAGCGCTGCTGGCGCGCGAGCCGCTCCTGCCCGCTGTCCACGCCGGCCTCCAGGAACTCTACCGTCAATACCTCATCGTCGGCGGGATGCCGGAGGCGGTCAACACCCTCCTCGCGGCGCACGACCTGAATGCCGTGCGGGACATTCAGCGCAGGATACTCGCCTCCATCCGAGACGACTTCGGACGATACAGAAACGCCAAGGGCGAGGATGCCGTGAATGAGGTTCTCAAGCTGCGCGCAGAAGCCTGCCTCGACTCGCTGCCGGCGCAGCTATCGAAGGAGTACAAGAAGTTCCAGTACAGCAAGGTCGACGTGTCGGGCAATAGCCCGCAGAAGGCCGATGGCTTGCAATATCTCGTCGACGTGGGGCTTGTCGTGAAGGCCTACAACCTGCGGGAGATTTCCTCGCCGCTCGCGGGCCAGAAGATTCCGAACGAGTTCAAGGTGTTCTTTGCAGACACGGGGCTGCTCGTCTCCCAGCTGGAGCAGGGAACGGCTGCGCGCATCCTCGACGGGGACCTGAGTTCCTATAAGGGGGCGGTTGCCGAGAACATGGTGGCCTCCGCGCTCGCCTCAGCCGAAAAGGAGCTGTTCTACCTCCATGCGCAGAGCGGCTCTCCCGAACTCGACTTCGTCGTGAACATGAATGGCGAGCCGACTATCCTGGAGTGCAAGGCAACAAACGGTCGCGCGACGAGCATGCGCTATGTCCTGAAGAACCCCAAGAAATACGGGACGCATCCCGCCATCAAGCTTGCTGCGACGAACGTGGGCCGTGGGGAGGGCTTCGTGACGCTCCCCTCCTATGCACTCGGCCTCCTCGAGGCGGGCGAGGAAGCCTTGATTGCGCCTACGGTGAGCATCTCATTGGATTGATGCGGAACGGCGCTTGCTTAGTGCATCAGCTTGCCACGAGCTCGTCTAAGGAGCTTCGTCATCCTGCATGACCCCCGATGGCCAGAACCCCGGCGCGCTGCCTGCACCCCCGGATTTCAATGACAATTTGGGGTCCTTTTGTAGGGAAGCCGTCGGGGAAGGGCGGGGTCCTTCGACTCCGCGCCTTCGACGCCTGCGCTCAGGACGACACCCGGGTGGGAGCGTAGCGGAAGTCCCGTGCCATCCTGAGCGAGCGTGCAGCTCCGTGTCATCCTGAGCGAGCGTGCAGCTCCGTGTCATCCTGAGCGAGCGAAGCGAGTCGAAGGATCCCCCGCAGCGCGGGAAAGGACGAGGTCCTTCGACTCCGCGCCTTTGGCGCTGCGCTCAGGACGACACTCAGCCAGGCGCTGCGCTCAGGACGACACCCAGGTTGCGAGCGCTCCGCCCAGGACGACACACAGTTGCAGGCGCTGCGCGCACTACAGTCCGAGGCTGCGAATATCCCCGAAGGCGCACACCATCCCGTGCGACGTCTCGAACGTCTCCTCCCCGGCGTACACCACGACGCGTCGGGCAGGCGGAATATCCAGCCCATCGCACACGACATCGAGGCTCTTGAAGAACTTGGGAGAATACGTCGACGAGCTTTTGATCTCGATGGCCCAGCTGGGAGAGGGGCCCTTCTCCACGATGACGTCGATCTCCCGACCCGATGAGTCGCGCCAGAAGTACAGCTTCGGCTTGCGGCCGCGGGCATAGCGCGCCTTGGCGATCTCCTCGATTACCGCCGTCTCGAACAGCCCTCCCCTGTAAGGCGAGAGATCCAGCTCATCAGCGGACTCGATCCCGAGGAGGTTGCAGATGAGCCCAGTGTCACGTAGGTAAAGCTTAGGAGTCTTCACGAGGCGCTTACCCAAATTCCTATGGTAGGGGGCGAGACGCTGCAAGAGAAAGCTTGACTCGAGCACGGAGAGCCACCCCTTCACCGTGTTGACGGCCACACCGCACTCGCGCGACAACGACTCCACATTTAGGATTCCGGCATTTCGGCTAGCGCAGAGCGAGAGCAGGCGCTCGAACTCGACGAGCTTCTCAACCCTGGCCGTCTGGCGGACGTCGCGCTCGATGTATGTCTGGATGTAGCTCGGATAGTAGTCGGCCGGGTCGATACCCTTGTCGTAGATGCGTGGATACCCGCCCAGGAGGAGCCAGTCGTTGAGGCTGCCCGGACGAAGGCCAGCCTCGCACAGCTCGTGGAAGGATAGCGGCAGCAGGTTCATGATGGCGACCCGGCCCGCAAGCGACTGGTCGATGGCCTCCATGAGCAGGAAGTTTTGCGAGCCGGAGATTACGAATTGCCCCGGATTGCCCGTCTTGTCGACAATGCCCTGCAGGTACGAGAAGAGCGACGGCACGCGCTGGGCCTCGTCGATGATGGTTCGCTCCCCGAAACGGGAGAGAAACGCACGTGGGTCATCCTCCGCGAACGCCCTCCAGTCGGCATCTTCGAGAGAGACGTACGAGTAGTCGGGGAAGAGGGCCTTCGCAAGCGTGGACTTGCCACTCTGCCTAGGGCCGGTTATCGAGACGACGGGAAACTTTTCGGCAAGGGCGAGGACCTTGTCACCCAGCTCGCGTTTGATCACCGTGACTCCCATACTGATTGATTTGCATATAGCTTATTGATGGTATTGTAAATTTTCGTTGATTGATTTGCAATATTTGCGATGACGGATTTGCATACTTGCACCAGAAGAAGCCATTGTGCGATATCACAATTCTTGGGACAGGTCCTTTGGCTCCGGAAAACCTGAGGTCCTTCGACTCCGCGCCTGCGCACCTGCGCCCGGAGCGACGCACGGGATGATGCCCGGGTTGCGACACCCTCGCCCGTCAGATCTTCCGGCCGGGGCGCCCGTGGCAGTGCTTGTACTTCTTGCCCGAGCCGCACGGACACGGGTCGTTGCGTCCCACCTTCTCCGTCCGGCCGCCCCCGCCTTCGACGACGCGCATCCCGCGCCGCAGCATCAGCTCGTCGGGCGACCATCCGTTGTTCGTGTAGCTCGGCGTCGCGTTGACGAGGTTCACGAGCAGCTCGACAACCTCGGGCGCGTGCGCCTTGTCCACCTCGAGCCCATGGTCGGCCAAAAAGTCCAGGAAGTACGGCAGGCTCTGCGTCGCATCGACTCCCATGGCGAGGTGGTCGACCAGCTCCTCAATCACCCGGTCGGCGAAGTAGAGGTCGTCCTTGTCATCCGGCACGTGCGCGTCGAGCCAGTTGCGCATGGCGATGGCGGACGGCGATCCGGCGCGGTAGTCGAAGACGTCGACCTCGCGGCGCATCTCCGGCGAAAGCGGGCGCGGCGGGATACCCTCCTGAAACGCGAGCAGATTGTCCAGCGTCCCCAGGTCGCCCGCGAGGTAGGCCGATGTGTAATAGCGGGTGCTCATGCCGTGCTCCCGTCGGAAGACCTCCGCCACCTCGAATGCCACGAGATAGACCTCCTGGCCATCGTCGACAATGCAGAAGTCGCCCTCGCCCGACTGCACGGCCGAGACGACGCTCTGAGTGAACTCGAGCATGTCGGACTCGCCGGGATAGGCGCGTTCGAACTCCGCCCACGCATCGCCGATTGGCACGATTCCGCGCAGCGCCACCACCGCTCCCGCGATGTCGAGGATGCTCCCGATGACGCGGGAGTTGCGCTCGATGACGTCCCAGTCGAATCCGCGCATGAGCGGCATCATCTCGTCCGCCACCACGTAGGTGACGATGTCGCGCGAAACGAAACCCTGGCAGATGCCGGCGATGGGCGGCGGAACGTCCCGTACGCGCTGGACGTCTGCCGCGCGGACCTCCAACGCTCCTCCGGCCTCGACAACCCGCCTGACCTGCTGGATGTCGCCCTCCTCATAACCCGTGAGCAGCGCCTCCACTTCCCGCCCGCTCTCAGGCAGCACGCGCGCCATCGCATCTGCGAGCTCATCCTTCTTGAGGTTGTACATGTCGGGAATGTCCAGGCCCCAGGCAATCGAGCGCAGCTCGTCCTTCCGCGCGGCGCCCAGCATCTCGCGCAGGTCCCGCCGGGGCTTGCCCCTGTGCGCATCGAGTGTGACGAGATGGGGAACGTCCAGCATGTCCCGAAGCGTCCCCTCGATGCGCCCGTCGACGAGCCGTGCGCGCTCTTCCTCCGAGAGCCCCGCGAGGACGCCCCGATGCGTTCCGGGGATGGGTGCGGTGGAGGCCTCGATTTGCTCGATGTCACGCTTGAAGGCGTCCATCTCGCGCTGCTCGCGCTTGCGCTCGAGCTCGGGTGACAATTCGACGAGCCGCTCGCCCGATGCGACGATCGTTCCCTCGGCGAGAAGCTTCGCGCATGTATCGTCGATGAAACCCACCATTCCCTCGCCGATTGCGATGGGGTAGGTGGATATGAAGCTGTCGTAGACGATGAGGTCGCCAAAGGGCAGGAGCGTGGTGTCCGCGTATGTCGGCAGCGGGCAGCCAATGACCTCGACGATGGGCTGCGAGAGGCCGCTTACGTCGAAGAGCACGCCGTCGCCCAGGAAGAGCGGGCCGGCATCGGGGTCGTCGCCGGCGACGATGATGAAGTGGTCGGCGTAGGCGCACTTCCAGCTGCGGACGATGTCGAGGTCCGCATTGGGCAGGTGGAAGGGATTGCGATCGGCAAACTCATCTATGAGATCCGGATCGGACCAAGCTGCGGCAAGCGTCTCGCGCAGGGTCTCGTCGACGAAGTTGTTGTGGCCGGGAAGGCCGTCGTAGAAGAGCTCGCCCTCTATCTCGGTGTGCTGCTCGTATGCGTAGACAGCGAGCGCGTCGCGAATGCGGTAGTACTGCTCGCCCTGCTCGTAGCTGAGAGTCTGCTGGCCCATGTACGCCTCCGAACGATTGGATGCCCCTACACGGAAGTCTATCGAGTGTTGACCCGTGGATGAGTTCTGGGTAGCCGACTAATAGGTAGGGGGGTATGCGAAAGCCGTCCTGCGGTTTGTCGATTCGAGAGCCTTCGCGATGGCCCCATTAACTCGGGGACAGGTGGAACAACGCACAATGTCGTACTTTCTAGGTAAGGATAAACTGCTATATCTACATGGCCTTACGCAATGTTTTCGCAGGTAAGAGACTTTGGCTAGAAATGACGACATTGTGCACTCCAAGCTGCCATTGCATACCCCTCCCACTTGTCGCGCAGAATCTCGATGATGGCCTGGAGCACATGCCCTCCTGATGCTAGCCGAGTCTAACATTTTACCGCGCATGTACTATTACGCAGCCTGGCACGCGCGCCACCACAAGAAAAAGCGAGGTCCTTCGACTCCGGCGCTTCGCGCCTCCGCTCAGGACGACACCCGGGTTGCATGAGGTCCTTCGACTCCGCGCCTTCGGCGCTCCGCTCAGGACGACACGTAGTTGCCCGCGCTCCGCTCAGGACGACACGTAGTTGCCCGCGCTCCGCT
>CACZNT010000115.1 GCA_902782635.1 uncultured Coriobacteriaceae bacterium | reverse complement strand
CGTGGCCGAGTCGAGGTTTCCCGTGGGCTCGTCGGCCAGGATGAGCGCCGGGTCGTTGACGAGCGCCCGCGCGATGGCCACGCGCTGCATCTGGCCGCCGGAGAGCTCGTTGGACTTGTGGTCGTAGTACTCCACCGGCAGCGACACCGCCTTGAGCGCCTGCTCGGCGCGGCGCGAGCGCTCGGCCGGGGGAACCTCGGAATAGACGAGCGGCAGCATGACGTTGCGCAGCACCGTGGAGCGCGGCAGTAGGTTGAACGACTGGAACACGAAGCCGATGCACGTGGCGCGGATGTCGGCCAGCGCCTCGTCGTCGAGCTTGGAGACATCGAGCCCCTCGAGCACGTAGCTTCCCGAGGTGGGCGAATCGAGGCAGCCCAGGATGTTCATCAGCGTCGACTTGCCCGAGCCGGAGGGCCCCATGATGCAGAGGAGCTCTCCGCGCTCGACGTCCAGCGACACCCCGCGCAGGGCGTGGGTGTAGCCGGCATCGGACGAGTAGATCCTATGGATGTCTCGCACCCTGAGGACGACGGGCATGGTTTGCATCCTATCCGCCGACCACGACCACGTTGTCGGTGGCGACAGCCTCCTCGCCGATCTCTCCGCCTGTCATCCCGAGCAGGACGAGGTCGCCGGAGAGCAGGCTGCCCTTGACGGCCGCCTCGGTGGAGTTCTTGGCGATGACCTCCACGTCGACGTCCTCGTAGGAGTAGCTGGCCGGGTCCTCGCCGCGCACGACCGTGACGTACATCTGGCCGTTGCCGGCGTCCGTGAGCGCCGCGGTGGGCACGATGAGGGTGTCGAGCACGTCCTGGGTGACGATCTCGACGTTGGCCGTCATGCCGGGCCTGAGATTCGGATCGGGATTGGGGATGAGCAGGTCGACGGCATAGGTGACGACGCCACTGCCCTGCTCGCTCGCGCCGGACGAGACCGTCGCGATGCGCTCGACGATCACGGAGGTGCTCACGCCGGGAAGCGCGGAGAACGTGGCCGTGCCGCGCTGGCCCGGGCGGATGTTGGAGACGTCCACCTCGTTGACCTGCACGGTAACCTTCATCTGCGAGAGGTCGGCGATCTGGATGAGCGGGCCTGTGCTGGTGGTGCCGGCGGCAGCCGAGCCCACACCGCCGCCCACGACGGCGTTCACGGCGATCACGCTGCCAGAGCGCGGTGCCTTGACGGAGCGCTTCTGGCTCTCCTTGATCGCGGTGTCATAGGCGCTCTGGGCCGTCGCCGCCGCGTTCTCGGCAGCCTGGACCTCGCCGAGGGCGGCGCTATAGGCGGCCTGCAGGCCCTCCTGGTCGAAGCCGGAGAAGTCGCCGGCCTCGTTGGCTGCGTTCCAGGCCGTGGTGTAGGCGTTGTAGGCCGCGTCGGCATTCGCCTGCGCCTGCGAGATGGCGCTCTGGGCGGCTTGCAGGTTGCGGCTGGCCTCCTCGATGGTGCGGTCGAGCTCGTCGTTCTTGATGACGAGGACCTCGTCGCCCTCGTTGACGTAGTTGCCCTCGGCAACCTTCACCTCGGTGATGATGCCGTCGATCTCGGGCGTCACCACGACGGAGTCCATGGGCTCGGTGGAGCCGCTGGAGGCCACCTTGTCGACGAACTCGCCGCGGTAGACCATGCCCGTCGAGACTTCGGGGGCGGGTTCCTCGGTCGGGCCCATCATGTTGTTCATCAGATACCAGGCACCCAGGGCGAGCGCCGCAATGAGGGCGAGCCCGATCCAGATGCGGCGGCGACGGCGGGAGCGCTGGCGGCGCTCGAGGCTCTCGTAGGCCGCACGTGCGTCGGCCTCCATGGCCTCGTCGCCGGTAACGAAGGCCTCGATGGCCTCGTCGTCGCCCAGGGTGGACGACGTGGACGAGACTGCGGCAGATGCCGCGGCGCCGGCCGTGGCAGCCGCCGCGACCCTGGTCTTGTCCGCATCGTCAGCCGCCTCGGCCGCCGCAGCCGCCTCGGCCTCCTCGGCACCGGCCTTGCGCGTGCGCCTCGTGGTCTTGGTGGTCTTGGTGGTCTTGTCAGTCTTGGCGGCCTTGGTCTTGCGGGTTGCCTTCGCGGCCTTGGGAGCGGCCTCCTCAGCAGCCTTCGCAGCCTCCTCGGCCGCAGCCTCCTCGGCGGGCTCGATCTCGGCGACGCTCGCGGCGATGACGGCGGCATCGGCCGCCTCCTCCGCGACGGCGGACTTGCGCGTCTTGGCGCTGGTGCGCTTGGCGCGGCTCTTGGTGGCGCGCTTCTTGGGAGCCTCGGCCTCTGCCGGCTCCTCAGCGGGGGCCTCCTCGGCCTCGGGCTCATCCGCAGCGCGAACGTCTTCCTTGGCATGCTTGGGGGCAGCGGCGTCCTCGGACTCCACCTGCTCCTCGTAGGCACGGGCGACGACCTCGGCCACCTCGGCCTCAGCTTCGTCCTCGCCGTCGACCTCGGGGACGATGGCCTGCATCGACGCGGCGGCCAGGGCGGCTGCCTCGGCCTCCTCGGCGGCCCTCACCTCGGCCTCGCGGGCGGCGCGCTTGTCGCTGGGCTTGGGATTGCCCGTCTTGCGCTTTGCCTTGGCGCGCTTGTCGGCCTTGGGCTTCGACTTGCCCCTTGCCTTGGGCTTGACGTCGTCGCCGTCGTTCTCCTCGGAGTCCATGGTGAGCATATCGACGACTTCGCCCTGCGTGGGGCTGGAGAGCTTGGTCTCGTTCTCCTCGTCGCCATGCTTGCCGGTGAGCACGCCGGCGATCATGTTGAGGCGACCGCGACGCTTGCGGGTCTCCTCGGATTCGCCCGTACGGCCAGCTGTGAGCTCGTCTTTGTCCTGTGCCATGATTGTTGCCCCTTGTGGAATCGGTTCAGCTTCGTTGTTTCGCGGTTGCACACTTAGGAGAATAATAAGGCAAATCCCCCCGCTTGACTAGAGGTTATGAAGGTTGTGTGGAGATGTGGGGAGACAGGCTCCGCAGGCCGCGGAGCCCCGTGAGGGAAGGCCTCGGATGCACCGCCTAGCGCAGGCGCATGGCCTCCTCCGACTCCCCCACCGTATCGATCTTCCGGCTGGACGTCCCATAGTCGAGATAGTCGACCAGCTCGGCATAGAGGCGGTCGTTGATGCCCTGGTGAGGCGAGCGCTTCGCGTAGGCCTTGACGGCAGCCGTCGACTTGTTGATGGGCTGCAGGGTGCCGGCGCCGGCCACGCAGCCGCCCGGGCAGGCCATGCCCTCGAGCAGGTAGCCGTCGTAGTCGCCCCTGGCCGCCTTCTTCATCATCTCCTTGCACTCGCGCAGGCCCTGCGCCGCCTGCACCTTCACCTCGCGCTCGGGGTGGCGGCGGTGGATGGCGGCCACCACGGCGTCGGCCACGCCTCCCGCGATGGCGAACGAGCGCCCGTAGGCGCTGGCGAAGCCGAAGTCGCTCTCATCGTCATCCTGCAGGTCGAGGTAGTTGATGCCCTTGGCGTCCATCATGCCGGCCATCTCCTCGAAGGTGAGCACGAAGTCGACCTCCGAGCGCACACTCTTGCGCATGGCCTCGAGCTTCTTGGCCGAGCACGGCCCCACGAACACGATCTTGGCGTCCTGGTGGTTGAGGCGGACCATGCGGGCCGTAAGCGTCATCGGCGTGAGCGCCATCGAGATGCACTGCGCCTGCTCGGGGAACTCGCGCTTCGCCATCACCGACCACGCGGGGCAGCAGCTCGTCCCCATGAAGGGGATGTGCTCGGGCACCTCCTCGTAGAAGTCGTCGGCCTCCTCGGAGGTGCACAGGTCTGCGCCCAGCGCCACCTCCTCGACGCCGGCGAATCCGAGCTGCGCGAAGGCCTCGCGCAGCTTGCCGACGTTGCCCTTGCCGCCGAACTGGCCGACGAAGGCGGGCGCCACGCAGGCGATGACCTCCTCGCCGCCCTTGATGGCCTGGATCACCTGGAAGAGCTGGCTCTTGTCGGCGATGGCGCCGAAGGGGCAGTTCACTATGCACTGCCCGCAGCTCACGCACTTCGTGTAGTCGATGTCGGCCCTGCCGTTCTCGTCCGAGCCGATGGCGTCCACGCCGCATGCCAGGGCGCAGGGGCGCTGGTGGTGCTGGATGGCGTGGTAGGGGCACGACTGCGCGCAGCGACCGCACGAGATGCAGAGGTCCTGGTCGATGAAGGCCTTCTTGTCGCGGAAGGATATGGCCTGCTTGGGGCAGATCTCGCGGCAGGGGTGGGCCAGGCAGCCCTGGCAGGCGTTGGTGACCTCGTAGACGTTGTCTTTGCAGGCGTTGCAGGCGAACTTGATGATGTTGATGAGCGGCGGCTCGTAGTAGGTCTCGGGCTTGGCCGCCTCGGCGAGGCCATCGGCGATGGATTTCGGCTTGTCGACGTCCTGGTAGGAGAGGCCGAGCGCGAATCGCACGCGCTGGGCGATGATGGCGCGCTCGAGGAAGACGCTCTCGCGATAGGTGGCCACGTCTCCCTGGATGATCTGGTAGGGAAGCTCCTCGAAGGCGCGCGCGGGGTCGTCATCCCCGTAGGCGATGCGCGCCACCTCGCGAAACACCCTGCGGCGAATCTCCGTGAGATTGGTGAAGACGCCGCGCATGCTGCCGTTCATAGGTCCCTCTCCCCTCTTCTGACAACGCTACCTAGCCTATCAAATGTCACAAGCTGCGTCCCATCTGCCCGATGCGAAAAACGATGGGCCCGCCACGCATCAGACATATCTTATGTGACAAAGGGGACTGTCCCCTTTGTCATGTTTTGTGACAGTTGGGGACTGTCCCCAAGTGTCACATGCGGAAAAGGGCGAGGGCCGATTGCTCGGCCCCCGCAAAACGCTCGCTATTCGACCGTTGGCTAAGAGGCCAGCGAGGCGATGGAGATGGACGCGCCGGAGAGCAGGCCGTTCACGTAGTCGGTCCAGAGCTGCTGGGCCGTGGTGGCCTGCGTGGCGTAGTTGGTGTAGGCCACGTAGTAGGCGGTCTGCGCCTGGTCGTAGGTGGCGCCATCGGCGGAGAAGTCCATCGAGGACATCTGCGCGTAGTAGGGGCCGTCCTCGCGCGCCCAGGTGTTGTTCTCGCTGTCCCACTCATCGCCCAGCAGGCCGATGATGTAGGAGGCGTACTCGGGCGTGGCGGCGCTGGCATCGGCATCCTCGGCAGGAGCGGTGGGAGCCTCGGGCATCGCGGAGGCAGTGCCCGCCTCGGCCGTCACCTGGTCGTAGAGCTTGCGGACGCCGGCAGACTCCTGGATGATCTTCTTCGCCGACTCCTCGTCGAGGCCATACTGCGTGGCCATCGCCGCGATGTCGTCGGTGCCCATGACCTCGGTCATGTAGGCGGTGATGTCCTCGTCGGTCACCTCGATGCCGGCAGCCTCGACCTCCTTGTTGAGGATCGAGTTGCGGGCAAACGAGAGCACGTCGTCGGCGGCGGGCATGTCATAGGAGCCATCGTCGTTGAGCGCGGCGTCGACGCCCACGGTCGACTCGAGGACCTCGCGGGCGGTGATGGCGATGGACTCGCCCTTGTAGGAGAGCATGCCGACGTTGGAGTCGAGGCCCTCCGCGGAGAGGGTCGAATTGTCGGCGGAGATGCCCGGCGTGAAGTTGCCGGGGAGCACGAAGCGGCCGAGGAGCAGGCCGAGCGCGCAGCCCAAGAGGGCAAGACCCAAGGCGACCAGCCACGAGGTGCCCTTGCGCGGGGCCTCGGCGACGTAGGACTCGCCCTTGTTCTCGGCGATGGCGGCGTCCTTGGCGGCCTTGGCCTCCGCCTTGGCCTCGCGTGCCTTCACCGACTTCGACTTGGGCTTGCCCTTGTCGGCAGCCTCCTCGACAGCGGCCTCGACCTCGGCGACGTCCTCCTTAACGACATCGGAGGCCTTGCCGCGCGTGGCGGTGTCGGCCTTGGCGCCCACCGACTTCTTGGCCGGCTTCTTGCGCGGGCTGCGCTTCGTCTTGGGCTCGTCCTCGGAATCGGCGGCCTTGTCGTCGTCATCCTTCTTGGTGGTGCGACGGCGGGTGGTCGTCTTCTTCTCGCCGCTCGCCTTGGTGGTGCTGCGCGTCGTGCGGCGGGTGGTCTTCTTCTCGTCGGCCTTGGCCTCGGCGGCCTCGGTGGCCTCAGTCTTGGCATCGTCAGCCTTGGCATCGTCAGCGGCCTTCTCAACCGTCTCGACGACGTCGGCGGCCTTGTCCGCAACCGCCTCGGACGCCGCTGCGGCCTCTGCCTCGGCAGCCGCCTTGCGCTCGGCAGCCTCGGCTTCGACTGCCTCCGCGATCTCCCTCAGCGACCTCTTGGCCTGGCCGGCGGCCTCCTCGGCCTTATCGGCGGCGTCGGCTGCCGCTTCCTCGATCTTCTCGGTCTCGTCTGCCATCTCTGGCTCCTCCCATCTCGGCTGCATGGGCAGCCTGCGTACTCACAAACCATAAGGATACGCCGCATGCGCCAGGCGAAGCCGCACAATGCGTCCCTTAGACAGTATCCCCACAGAGCCTAAACCCAAGCTTTATGACGTGACAGATGGGGACTGTCCCCAAGCGTCACGCGCTGGTGAATGAGGATGCGACCTGGCCCACGACGTCCCCCCGCGCAACGAGGCGCTGCTCGTGGGTGCCCATGTCGCGCAGGGTGACCGACCCGGCCGCAACCTCGTCGGGGCCGAGCACCAGGCAGACGGTCGCCCCCAGCTTGTCGGCCTGCTTGAGCTGGCTCTTGAGGGAGCGGGCCTGGTAGTCGCATTCGGTGCGCACGCCCGCCCGCCTGAGCTCGAGGACGAGCGAGAACACCGCCTCGCGCAGCGACGGGTCGGCGCAGGCGACGTAGGCACAGCTCGGCTCGTCTCCGGCCAGGCTCACGCCCAGCTCCTCGAGCGCGAGCGCAATCCGCTCGAAGCCCACGGCAAAGCCCAGGCCGGGCGTGGGCTTTCCGCCCTCGAGCTCCACCAGGCCGTCGTAGCGTCCGCCGCCGCCGATGGCGCCCACCGAGCTGCCGACGACCTCCACCTCGAACACCGTGCGCGTGTAGTAGTCGAGGCCGCGCACCAGCGTCTCGTCCTCCTCGTAGGCAACGCCGGCGGCATCCAGGTAGGTCTTCACCTGCGCGTAGTGGGCGGCGCACTCGTCGCAGAGGGCCTGGGTGACCCGTGGGGCCGCCTGCATCACCTCTCGGCAGTGCTCGCTCTTGCAGTCGAAGGCGCGCAGGGGGTTGAGCTCGGCGCGCTCGATGCAGTCGTCGCACATCTCGTCGGCATGGTCGAGGATGAACGCGCGCACCTGCTCGCGGTAGGCCGGTCGGCACGTCGCGTCGCCCATCGAATTGATCGTCAGCCGAAGCTGCTCGGGGGCAAAGCCCAGGCGCTGGAAGTATTCCATCAGCACGATGATGCACTCGGCATCTGCCGCCGGATCGCTCGCCCCCAGCCACTCGAGGCCAACCTGGTGGAACTGGCGCAGGCGACCCTTCTGCGGACGCTCGCCGCGAAACATCGGCATGGCGTACCAGAGCTTGACCGGCGCGCCGCCCTGCGGCACGAAGGTGTTCTCCACCGCGGAGCGCACGATGCCGGCCGTCCCCTCGGGACGCAGCGCGAGGCGCTGGCGGGGCTTGAGGTGCTCCTCGGAGCCGCGCTCGAAGATGCCCTCGAGCAGCGCCCCGGAGTACACGCGGAACATCTCCTTGCGCACCACGTCGGTGGACTCGCCGATTCCATGGACGAAGGTGGACACCTGCTCCATGGCCGGCGTCTCGATCATGTCGAAGCCCCAGTCCGAGAACAGCTGCTCCGCCTCGGACACCATGCGCTGCCATGAGCGCATGTAGCTCCCGTAGAGGTCCTCTGTACCCTGTGCGCGCTGCGCTTGCATGGCGCCTCCCTCGCAAAGGCCGCAGCTGCGGCCGGCTGTGTGTCCCACGGGATTCTAGCAGCAAACAGACAAGGAAGCGCACCCCGATGGCAAGCCGAGGCCAGCGAGGTGCGCTAGGTGACGATTCTCATGGCAGCTCAGGTGCGTGCTACCACATTCCCCTCATGCAGCGAGCGATCGACTGCTGGCGAAAACGAGATGTCGCAGAACAGGGAATCAGGTGCGCGAGAAACATGGCTGCCCGCAGGAGCTGCCAACGTGCCTTAGCGTACATCGCCTCCCCCTTCCGCCTGACGTGGCGCGGAAATCTCAAACGGGAACGTGCCGACGCGGTTGAACGCCGCGACGAACATGCGAATCGCATTTGAGGGTGTTGTTCCGATCTGCTCGGTTGCCTCGAAAAAGCGATCTTTCTCGGCGGGCATTACCTTTGCGACGATCGGGGTCATCTTCTCGTTCACCTTGGCCCCTTGGTATGTTTTGGTATTACTTAGTATGTTTTTGTTATACCCTCGGAACAGAATAGTAGCACTCGATCTTGCCGATGCAAGAGCAAATTCAAATAATTATGCGAACGGGGTAAAGGCGGCCTTTCGCAGGCCAGAGGCCATGATATCGGCTGCGTCTTATGTGGAGGGGAACCCGCCTATTGCGTCAAGCGTAGCGCTTCTCGGCGAGGTCGGCTCGCGCCTGCTCGTGTTCGGGGCAGCCCGCGGCGATGAGGTCGCGCTTGGCCTGCGCAAGCTCCTCCCCCGCCAGGCCCGAGCCATCGAGCGCCTCGTCGGCAAGCGCGCGCATGAAGGCGTAGACGAGGCAGCGCGCCGGATAGGGCACCAGGTCCTCGGCCACCCACACGGTATCCTGCCCGCGGTCGATGCGGATGAGGTGGGAGCGCATAGGCGCGACGCGCCAGTTGGCGGGCAGCTTCGTCTCCACGCCCGCCCTCTTGGCCGCAGCAGGGCATAGGCTCGCGGCATTGCGCGCCAGGATGGGAGCCGCCCACGAGAGGAAGGTCCCCTTGCGCTGGTCGAAGTCGCCCACGTGCACGACGCCGAGCTCGACGAGCCCGACGGCGGTGTTGACGCTCACGCGCGTAGACGCCCTGCCGCGCGAGGCATGGCGCATCTGGCCGCGCTTGGCCATGGGGACGACCCGCAGCATGAAGGGGCGCCCCAGCACGTAGGCCACCTCGCCCGTCTCGTAGCGCTGGCCGCGCGAGCTGCCGCGCCCGTAGCGCTTGACCATCTCGGCGCGCATGTCGCGCACGACGGCAATGTTGGCCTTGACGAAGGCGATGACGTCCTCGTTGGACATCTCGCGCGGTACGCGGATGGCCGGCGCGGCGTCGGGGGGCGTCAGCGTGAAGTACGACTCGGCGCCGGCAGTGCGCTCGACCCGCGCCGTCACCCCATCGAAGTTGATGGTGTCGATGCGACCTTCGGAATCGTCCGGGATCTCGCCCTCCGACGAGTAGACCTTGCGCTCGTCTCGCTCGGAGCCCTCCCCCGCCAAGGCTTCAGGCACTCTTCATCACCACGCTGCGAATGATGCCGGCGGCATCGTCGCAGGAATCCAGGCAGCCCTCCATGCGGTCGAAGAGTCGCAGCCAGGTGACGCACTCGCGGCCCGCGCGCTTGTCATCGGCAAACAGGCGCCTGATGCCCTCGTGGTAGGCGGCATCGCCCGCGTCCTCGAGGTCGGAGAGCTTGAGGGCCTGCTCCATCACGCGCGAATCCTTCTTGTAGTCGGGAAGGAGGTCGATGAGGGTCTTGAACTCGCGCGCCGCCTCCAGCGTGAGGTCGGCGAGCTGCACGGCCTCGGGGCGGATCTTCTGGATGTTGAAGAGGTCGAGGCGAATGGAGACGCCCTGCATGTCGTCGACGATGTCGTCCATCGCGAGCGCGAGATCGGAGATGTCGCCGCGGTCGAAGGGAGTGATGAACGAGGTGTAGAGCTGCTTCATGATGGAGCCCACGTACTTGTCGGCCGTAGTCTCATGCACCTTCATCAGCGGAATCATCGAGAAGGTGTCGGGGTAGCCATGCAGAAGCTTCGCGTAATCCTCGGCAGCGGCCAGGATCTCGGACGCCAGCGTCTGCAGCTTCTCGTAAAAGGGGTCTACCTTCTTGATGGCCATGTGAGTGCCTCCTTCTCAAACGACGCGAATCGCCTGTCTTGCCTATCGCTTGCCTTGCCCATCAGAACAGGACGAGGAAGAGCTTTGCGAGCAGAAAACCGATGAGACCGCAGCCCGGGAACGTGAAGACCCAGGTGAGGAGCATCTCGCGCGCCACGCCCCAGTTCACGGAGCGGACGTTCTCGGCGGCGCCGGCGCCCATGATGGCCGCCGTCTTGGTGTGGGTGGTGGAGACGGGAAGTCCCGTGAGGGTGGCGATGAGCAGCGAGGCCGTGGCGCTCACCGATGCGGCGAAGCCCTGGTACTTGTCGAGCTGCACCATCTCCATGCCAACCTTCTTGATGATCTTGCGTCCGCCGATGGCCGTGCCGATGGCCATGATGCCGGCGCAGAGCAGCTCGATCCACAGCGGGAACGACGCGCCCTCGATGATGCCCATGCCCGTGGCCAGGCTGATGGCGAGCATGGCGGTGGACATGAACTTCTGGCCGTCCTGAGCGCCGTGCATGAGCGCCACGCCGGCAGCGCCGAGCACCTGCATGCGGCCGAAGAAGTCGTTGGCGCGGCGCCGGTCGGCGTTTTGGAAGGCGATGGGGATGACCTTCGAGATGGCCCACCCGGCGCCGAACCCGAGCACCGTGGAAAGCACGAGGCCGTAGAGCACCTTTGCCCATTCGCCCAGGTTGACGCCCTCGATGCCGCCCGAGACGGCGATGGCCGCGCCGGTGAGGCCCGCGATGAGGGCGTGGCTCTCCGAGGTGGGGATGCCGAAGATCCAGGCACCCACGCCCCAGCCCACGATACCCACGGTGGCTGCGGCCAGGGCGATGAGGGCGGCGTGGTTGTCGCCTCCGAAATCGACCATACCCGAGATGGTGTCGGCCACGGCGGTGGAGAAGAGGCTCATGCCCACGAGGCCGACGAAATTGCAGATGACGCTCATGATGATGGCCTCGTCGACGCCGATGGAGCGGGTGCCCACGGGCTCGGCGATGGCATTGGCCGCGTCGGTGGAGCCATTGACGAAGATGGAGCCCAGGACGAGCACCATCACGATGGCGAGGAAGGGATTCTGGGCCAGCGCATCGAGAAACTGCGGAAAGCTAATCAATGATCTATCACTCCTCGGGTGCGTCGCGGTGCTGCGGTGCGCCTTGCGGATGGCATTGCAAAAAAACGCTTTGGCTATCTTACCCGACGCCGCGCCCGCGCAAGCGGCCGACGGGCAATTGACTCAGGTTTTATTATCACTGCTAGATGAGCCCCATTGCCTGCATGGCAACGCCGATGAGCCCGGCGAGGATGAGCACGATGCTTATGGCCGTGATCGTGGAGGAGTCCAGCTCTCCGAAAAACGGCAGTGTGAGCGGCTTGCGCTCGATGGGCGCGCCGCATGCGGGGCACACGTCCACCTGGTTGGGGATCTCCTCATGGCATGTGGGACAGTACATGGCCGCTCCTCGTCATCTGCATGACAAGTGTAGCGGACGTGGTGCGTCATGAGGCGACGGGGGTGTGGCTGCGGGCATGTGGCGGCGGGTGGGGGTGGCTAACCAACATCCCGTTGGGGATTCGGCCCCGACAGGGGACCTGACCGGGAGGACCGCCGACGCTATGTTGGTTAACGCTGGGGCGGCGGGTGGGGGCGGCTAACCAACATCCCGTTGACGATTTGGCCCGAACGGGGGACCTGACCGGGAGGACGGCCGACGCGATGTTGGTTGACGACGGAACACGACGTCACCCTCCCCTCCCTGCGGGCGGCTAACCAACATCCCGTTGGCGATTCGGCCCGAACGAGGGTCCTGACCGGACGGGCGGCCGACGCTATGTTGGTTAACGCTGGGGCGGCGGGTGGGGTGGCTAACCAGCATCCCGTTGGCGATTCGGCCCGAACGAGGGCCCTGACCGGACGGGCCGCCGACGCTATGTTGGTTAACGGTGGGCGGAAGCCCGGCGAAAACGAGACGGCCCCCGCGGATGGCGAGGGCCGTTTCATGTGATGGAGCCAGCTGCCGGACTCG
>CACZNT010000114.1 GCA_902782635.1 uncultured Coriobacteriaceae bacterium | reverse complement strand
ACCGTGCCCGGGCAGATCATGTAGATGGGAGGCTTGTTCTCCTCCATGTAGTGCACCTGCATGCCGGAGGTCTGCGTGCGCAGCAGCACGTCGGAATCGCCCAGCACGAGCGGCTCCTTGCCCTCGGGCGCGTTGTCCACCACGTAGAAGGAGTCGCGGCCGGCGCGGCTGGGGTGGTCGGCCGGCGCGTTGAGGGCGGTGAAGTTGTACCAGGTGGTCTCCACGTAGGGGCCGTCCACCACGGTGTAGCCGAGGCCGCAGAAGATGTCCTCGATCTCCTCGCGGATCTGGCTGATGAGGTGCTGGGTGCCCAGGCTGAGGCCGCGTCCGGGGAGCGTGACGTCGACGGCGTCGGCGGCGAAGCGCTCCTGCATGGCGGCTGCCGAGAGCGCGGACTTGCGCGCCTCGAGCGCCGACTCCACGGCCGCGCGCACCTCGTTGGCGAGCTTGCCCACCTGCGGGCGCTCCTCCGGCGAGAGCTGTCCCATCCCCTTCATCGCCGCCGTGAGCGTGCCCTTCTTGCCCGTGACGGCTACGCGGATCTTCTCCAGCGCATCGAGCGATGCCGCCTGGGCGATGTCGCCCGCGGCCTGCTCGCCGATGAGCTTGAGGTCGTCGATGAGTGCCATGTCGCTTCCCTTCCGGCGCCTGCGCTGCACGCGGCGCCCCTGCATGAAAAAACGTCCCCGAGCCTGCTGCCCAAGGACGAATCTCTCCGCGGTACCACCTTGATTGACGCGCGTGTTTTCTCTCACGAGCGTCCACTCGTTGAGCCCCGTGCCGTGGGGCGGACGGCTTCCCTACTGGCGCCGCATGCGGCCGTTCAGGTTGCGGCTGGTGGAGTGAACGTGCTTCCTCGGCTGGCATGGGAGCCTCTCAGCCACGAGCTCCCTCTCTGTCTGCCGGCCACGCGAGGGCGCACCCTCTCCGTCATAGCCTTCGGGTCATGGTAGCACACACGCGCCCGCACGTTCGCCGGGATGGGGCCTACAAGATTGCCATCCCACACAGGATGCCTGGGCAGGCGCCGGCCGGCGCCGCCACAATTGCCGGACCTTCGCCACTTGAATTGGCGCGCGGCAGCGGGCAGCAGGGGCACTACCCCCAAGCCGTCACCGCTCGAAGGGCCACGTGCCGGCTGCCAGGGCGAAGATGGCATCGGCCACGGCGCCGTCGTTGCAGGCCCCGATGATGTGCGTCGCCGCCGCGCGCGCCTGCTCCGTCCCGCTTGCGACGGCCGCCGAGTGCGGCACGTGCTCGAGCATCTCGAGGTCGTTGCCCGAATCGCCGAACACCACCACCTCGTCGATGCCAATCGAGAGCGCCTCACAGAGGACGTCGATGCCGGAGGCCTTGCTCCAGCCCTTGGGAATCACGTTGAGGAAGCCCTGCACCGGCAGGTTGAAGTCGAGCCCGGGGATCTCGCGCTCGAAGATGTCGAGCATGCGCGCCGTCTCGTCCCAGTCGCCGTCGACGAAGATGTTTGCCTTCACCACCGGCGTCTCGGGGAGCACGCCATCCACCGCCGTCGCGGCATACACCGGGAAGCTCTTGGCGAGGATCTCGCGCTTGCCCTCGATGAGCAGCGGCACGCCCTCCTCGTTGAAGACGATGAGCCCGCAGCCCTCCTGCCCGGCCGCCACGCGCTGCAGCTCCTCGAGGCCCCAGTGCTCGATGTACTTCTCGCAGATGAGCTCGCCGTCGAGAAACACCTGCATGCCGTTGGTGGCAAGCGCGGTGGCCACGCAGGCGTCGTCGCCGCCGAAGGCAGGTGCCACGTGCGAGATGTCGCGCCCGCTGGCAGGCCCGATGTGGATGCCGGCGTCCATGGCCGCGTGGAAGGCGGCGCGCGTGCGCTCGGGCACCACCGATTCGCCGAAGGGCAGGATGGTGCCGTCGATGTCGGTGAGGATGAGCTTGATGGTGGGCGTGCCCATGGCTGCCTCCTGCGGGAGCGTTCGCTGGCGTGCTCTCCCATGGTCGTACAATCTAGTCATGGGTACAAGCGCGGGCCGACCTCCCGGGACGCCCGCTCACGCACGGCCGCGCCGCTGCGGACGCAATCGCACGGCGGCGGTCGCAAGCCGCGACATGCGGACGACCACGGAAAGAAAGGGGCTCACATGCTCGTCACGACAGAGGACATGCTGCTGGAAGCACAGGAAGGCCATTACGCGGTAGGTGCGTTCAACGTCGAGAACCTCGAGTTCGTCATGGCGGTGGTGCGCGCGGCCGAGGAGAAGGCCTCCCCCGTCATCCTGCAAACCACCCCCGGCACCGTCAAGTACGCGAGCCTCGACTACTTCGCCTCGATGGCCTACGTCGCCGCCGAGGAGGCGAGCGTCCCGGTGGCGCTGCACCTCGACCATGGCGACGGCTTCGACCGCTGCATCCAGGCCATGCAGGCCGGCTACACCTCCGTGATGATCGACGGCAGCCACGACCCCTTCGAGGACAACATCGCCCTCACCGCCAGCGTCACGAAGGTGGCCAAGCCGCTCGGCATCCCCGTCGAGGCCGAGCTCGGCAAGGTGGGCGGCAAGGAGGACGACGGCCCGGCCGTGGAGGGCGAGAGCCCCTATACCGACCCGGACGAGGCCGAGGAGTTCGTGGCGCGCACGGGCTGCACCTCGCTCGCGGTGGGCGTGGGCACGGCGCACGGCGTCTACCAGGGCACGCCCCACATCGAGCAGGACGTGCTCAAGGCCATCCGCTCCCGCCTGGACATCCCGCTGGTGCTCCATGGGACCTCCGGCGTGCCCGACGACCAGGTGGCCGAGGCCATCGCCAACGGCATCTGCAAGGTGAACTACGCAACCGAGCTGCGTCAGGCGTTCATGCGCGGCTTCATGGCCTACATGGCCGACAACCCCGGCGCGTTCGACCCCAAGAAGCCCGCCGCGCCCGGCATGGACGAGATCGTCGCCGTGGTGGCCAGCCACATGGACAACCTCGGCTCCACCGGCAAGGCGTAAGGGGGCGGGTGGTCGAGATGATCTACACGCTCACCGTCAATCCGGCCATCGATCTAAACGTGCGCGCGGCCGACATGGCGCCCAACCGCGTCACCCGCACGACTGGCGCGCTGCACACGCCCAACGGCAAGGGCCTCAACGTGAGCTTCACCCTGCAGCGCTACGGCGTGCCCTCCACCATCCTGGGCTTCTTCGGCGGGTACTCGGGCGACTACATCGTCGAGGGCTCACGCGCGATGGGCTGCGAGGTGATGGGCGTGCGCGTCGACGGCATCACCCGCATCAACTACTTCGTGTCGCTCGAGGACGGCTCGGGCGACGAGTACAAGTTCGTCGAGGCCGGGGCCGAGGTGAGCCGCGAGCGGCAGCTCGAGATGCTCGAGCTCATCGACGGCCTGGACGACTTGAGCTGCCTCGTCATCTCGGGGAGCCTCGCGCCCGGGATCGACGTCTCCTACTACGACGAGCTCGTCGACCATGTGGTCGCGAAGGGCGCCGAGTTTGCCTTCGACATCTCGCACCCCTGCCTGGCGCGCCTCGTCGAGCGCGGCCCCTTGCTCATCAAGCCCAACGACGAGGAGCTCGAGCAGATCTTCGGCGTGGATGCCCACGACGAGGCAGCGATCCTGGCATCGCTTGCCGAGGTGCGCGGGCGCGGGGCGAAGAACATCCTGCTCACGCTGGGCGGCGACGGCGCGTACTTCGCCAGCGAGCAGGGCATCTGGCACGCGAGCGCGGCGCCCATCAAGATGCTGTCGTCGGCGTGCGCGGGCGACGCGACGCTGGGCTCGTTCCTCTCGCTGTGGTTTGACGACCGCGACGGCGTCGAGCGGGCGCTCGTGCGGGCGATGGCGACGGGCGGCAATGTCGCCGAATGCTTTGGCCTCGGAGATTTCGCGCGCGTGGGCGAGCTGGAGCCCCTCATCGAGGTACGCCGCATCGCGTGATGTGCGGGGCGGCATGACACATGAGAGGGCCCGACGCGTGGTGCGCCGGGCCCTCGTCGCAACGCTCGTGCGGAGGACGATTCGCTAGTCGTCCAGTCCCGCGTTGATGTCGTCGGCGATGGCCGCGGCGTCCGCAGAGGCGATCGTGCGATTGCGGAAGCCCTCGTCCATCAGCATGACGGCGACCTTGGAGAGCAGCTTGAGGTGCGTGGTGCCGGCCTCGCCGCCCGGAACGCACAGCGCGATGGCCACGCGGATGGGCTTGTCGTCCATGGAGTCCCAGGCCACGTCGCCGGCGAACTTGACCACCATGACGGCGGCCTCGTTGATGGCGTCCGACTTGGCGTGCGGGATGGCGAAGCCCTCCATCATGCCCGTAGTGCCCTCGCGCTCGCGCGCGCGGAACGCGTCGAGCACGGCCGCGCGGTCGTCGGCGATTCCCAGCTCGACGGCCTTGTCGGAGAGAAACTCGAGGGCCTCGTCCACGGTCGTGGCGGGGTTGTCCAGAAAGACGTGGCTCGGCTTGACGAAATCACTCATGCTTGCACTCCTAACTGCATGCCCTCGGGCATACGCGATTACTCAGCCTGCTGGCTCTTGTCGTAATCATACTTCTTGAACGCCACGAAGAGCACGCCGCCCACGACAGCGCCGATGAGGATGGCGAGCACCCACTGCAGGCCGTTCTCGACGACCGGAAGCACCAGGAAGCCGCCGTGCGGCGCGGGATCGTGGACGCCCCACATGAGGGTGAGGATGGCGCCGATGGCGGAGGACAGCATCATGATGGGCATGACCGGGATGATGTTCTTGGTCATGAACGGGATGGCGCCCTCGGTGATGTGCGTGCAGCCGAGGATGAAGTTCACCAGACCGGCGTCGCGGTCCTCCTCGGTGAAGTACTTGCGGCCGACGATGGTGGCGAAGGTGGTCACCAGCGGCGGGACGATGCAGGCGGCGGAGACGGCGGCCATGAAGTTGGTGCCGTCGTTGTAGGCCTGGGTGCCCACGCCGGCCTCGAGGGCCTGGGTGAGCATGGCGGTGCCGGTGACGTAAGCGGCCTTGTTCACGGGGCCGCCCATGTCAAAGGCGCACATGGCGCCGATGGCCAGGCCCAGCGGGATGGGGCCAGCATGCTGCAGGCCGGACAGGAAGCCCATCATCGCCTCGTTGATGGCGGCCATGGGGCCGGAGATGCCCAGCATGACGAGGCCGACGATGCAGGTGGACAGCAGCGGGTACAGGAAGATCGCCTTGAGGCCGTTGAGGTTCTCGGGCAGGCCGGAGAGCAGCTTCTCGAGGCCGAGGATCACGTAGCCGGCGAGGAAGCCGCCGACGATGCCGCCGAGGAAGCCGAAGCCGGTGCCGGCGCCGCCGGCGTCGATGAGGCCGGACTCAGCCACGGGCAGGCCCTGGATGGCGATCATGCCGGCGACGAAGCCGGGCACGAGGGCCGGGCGCTTGCCGATGGACTCGGCGATGAAGGCCGCGAGCACGGGAACCATGAGGTTCATCGCGATGCCGCCGATGATCTTGAGCAGGGCGGCGAAGCTGTTGTAGTCGGCTGCGGTGGAGTCGAACGACGTGATGCCCCAGAGGAACGACACGGCCGTGAGGACGCCGCCAGCGACGACGAACGGCAGCATGTGGGAGACGCCGTTCATGAGGTGCTTGTAGATGATGTGGCCCACGGACTCCTTCTCGACCACGTCGGACGCGCCGCCTGCGCGGGCGACGTCGGCCGCGAGCTCGCCGGAGGGCTTGGCCGCGAGGGCCTTGTCGATGAGCTCGGTGGCAGCGTCGACGGACAGACACTTGGACACGCCCGTCGTCACCATCGGCTTGCCGGCGAAGCGCTCCGCCTGGACGTCCTTGTCCGCGGCGACGACGACGGCCTTGGCAGCCTTGATCTCGGCCGGCGTGAGCTCATCCTCGACGCCAACCTGTCCGTGGGTCTCGACCTTGATGGTGAGGCCCTTGGCCTTGGCGGCGTCTTCGAGCGCCTTCTTGGCCATGAACGTGTGCGCGATGCCGGTGGGGCACCCTGTTGCGGCAATGATGTCATACGTCTCTGCCATGTGCGCACTCCCTTCTTCCTCGATGCCCGCAGGCATCATTGCGGGGCCCGAAGGCCCCTCCTCCTCTTGTCGTGCAGACATTGGCGACGGTCGTTCATGTGCGCCGAGCCTGCACAATTCCTTCATAAGTATGATGGAAAGATGGAGATAAGGCAATACGTCATGGGAACAATCTCACGCCACTCTAACTGCAATATAAGACATTCCTTCAATGTTGGGTAAGGCGGGGGCTTTCGGCTCCGGCGCCGAATGAGTCAAAAGGGACGTAGTGTATTGACTCATTTTTTGCGAGTCGCTAACGGAAGGCAGAGGGACCTGAGTGTCTTCCTGAGCGAGCGAAGCGAGTCGAAGGATCCCCCGCAGTGCAGGAAAGGGCGAGGTCCTTCGACTACGGCGCTACGCGCCTCCGCTCAGGACGACACGGGGGGCTGCCGGCGCCTCCGCTCAGGACGACACGCAGGTTCGTGTCATCCTGAGCGAGCGAAGCGAGTCGAAGGATCCCCCGCAGTGCAGGAAAGGGCGAGGTCCTTCGACTACGGCGCTGCGCGCCTCCGCTCAGGACGACACGTAGTTGCCGACGATCCGCTCAGGACGACAGATGCGCGGCGTCAGTCGAGTCTTGTGCCGCCGAGGAAGACGTCCGTGAGGGCGAGACTCTCGTCCAGCACCACGATGTCGGCCACGCGCCCCTCGGCCAGAGATCCGCACACGTCGCCGATGCCGGCAGATGCGGCCGGTACCTCGCTCGCCATGCGCATCGCCTCGTCGGGCTCGGCCACGCCCCACTCCACCATGTTGCGGACGGCAACGTCGAGCGTGAGCACCGAGCCCGCCAGGTTGCCGGCGTCGCGCAGGCGAGCGGCACCGCCCGAGAGCACGATGGGGAACTCCCCGAGCATGTAGTCGCCGTCGGGCATGCCGGCGCAGCGCAGCGCGTCGGAGACGAGCGCCACATGCTGCCAGCCCTTCGCCCGCACGAGCGCGCGAATCGCAGCCGGATGCACGTGATGGCCGTCGCCGATGAGCTCGGCCACGGTGTCGGTCGTCGACATCGCCAGGCCCACCAGGCCCGGCTCGCGGTGGTTGAGCCCGCTCATGGCGTTGTAGGTGTGGACGAACATCGTCGCCCCCGCCTCCACCGCGGCGAGCCCCTCCTCGTAGGTGGCGCTCGAGTGGCCCATCGCGCACACGTAGCCCGCAGCCGTGGCGTCGGCTACGAACTGCGCCGAGCCCGCGCGCTCCGGCGCGAGCGAGCACTTGACGATGAGGCCGCCGGCCGCCTCCTGCCAGCTCTCCACCATCTCGAGCGAGGCGTCGCACATGTAGGCGGGGTTCTGCGCCCCCTTGTGCTCCTCGGTGAAGAACGGACCCTCGAGGAAGATGCCGGCGATGCGTGCGCCCGCGAAATCGTCGTCGCGGGCGTCGGCTGCCGCGCGGACGCTCGCGCAGGCGCGGCCGATCTGCTCGGACGGGGCGGTGAGCGTGGTGGGCAGCCAGGAGGTGGTGCCGTGTGAGGCCAACGCCAGGCTGGCCTCGTTGACGCCGTCGGCGTCGCAGTCCATCACGTCATGGTCGAGGAAGCCGTGGATGTGCGTGTCGACGAAGCCGGGCGCCACCCACGAGCCCGCGCGCTCCACGATCTCGCACGCGGGGCGCTCGGCGCTCCACTCCCCCACCTTCCCGTCGACGACGCTCAGGTAGCCCTCGCCGGCCGTGCGGTCGGGCAGTACGAAGTGGCTGGCGTGAATCGCGAACTCCATGGCATCCCTTTCGCAACGACGCGCCCGAAGCCGGGGCGCGGCATCCTCACTTGCCCTCGAGAGCGCCCGCCACCTCGGCGAGCATCTCGGGAATCATTATGTACTCCATGCAGGTAGTGCAGCAGGCGCGGCATCCCACGCAATCGCTTGCCGCAGGGCCCTCCGCCGCGAGCTCGGCATAGCGCACAGCAGGCTCACCCGACTCCGGCGCGCGCAGGTGGTCGTTCAGCAGGCGCAGGTAGGTAGGTATGGGGATGTGCTGCGGGCAGACGGCAAGGCACCTCCTGCACGAGGTGCAACCCACCAGCTTGGGACCCTTTCCCATGTGCGTCGTCAGCCTCCCTACTCCGCCAGCCCGGCGACGCGCAGAGCCTCGTATGCGCTGCCGTAGATGCCGGCGCGGTTTGCCAGCGTCGCCGAGACGAACGGCGTGTCGGCGCACAGCGGCAGCGCGTACTTGCGGTAGCACTCCTGCAGCTCGTCGCGGAAGAGGTCGATGCCGGCCGAGACGCCGCCGCCGATGACGAAGACGCCCGGATTGGTGACGCACGAGATCTGGCTGAGGCCCAGGCCCAGGTAGTCGCACATCTTGGAGATGGCCACCTTGGCCTGCTCGTTGCCCTGCTCGAGGTGGCGGAAGAGGGTGAAGGTGTCGGTGTCGTGCTCGAGCTCCACCGGCTCGACGCCCTGGCGCTCGCACTCCTCGCGGTACATCCTGACGATGCCGGTTGCCGAGGCGTACTGCTCCAGGCAGCCCTTGCGACCGCAGCCGCACTTGCGCTCCTCGTCGAGGTTGACGGTGATGTGGCCGATCTCGCCGCCCGCGCCGTGCTTGCCGGCCACGAGGTTGCCGTCGGCCACCACGCCGCCGCCCACGCCGGTGCCCAGCGTCACCATCACGAAGCTGCGCTCGCCGGCGGCGCTGCCCTGCCAGAGCTCGCCCATGGCCGCGGCGTTCGCGTCGTTGACGACGGCGAGCTTCGCGTCGGGGAAGGCGGTCAGGAGCGCGGCCTTGAAGCCCTCGAGGTCCATGGTGGCGTTGGGCATGAAGCCCACCTTGCCGTCCTCGTCGACGGGGCCGGGAATGTCGAGGCCGATGGCCAGGACCTTGCCGTCGTCGCCCGCGGCGTCGGCGACAATCTCGCGCAGGGCGTCGACGATCGTGGCGTAGGCCGCGTCGTTGTCGAGGCCCTTCATGCGGACGGTCTTCTCGGCGAGCAGCTCGCCTGCCGTCGAGAACGCGCCCGACTTGATGGAGGTGCCGCCGACGTCGATTCCGATTGCGAGATCCATGGGATGCCCCTTTCGATGCGAAGTGTCCAACTCTATAAGTATCGCGCAATCGGGCTGGCGTGCGCCCATCCAGCGGCGAGCGGCAGCTGCCGGGCGTGCCGCGCCCTGCTGGGGGTATCAGCTTTCTCTTATATGTCCCTTTGATACCTGTCCCCTTTGTCATGACAAAAGGGACTGTCCCCTTTGTCATATTTGCGCGCGGAGGCGGGCGCGGGTGGCGTCGTCGATGAAAGCGACGTCGAGAGCGTTGAGGACGAGGCCCCGCAGCTCGTCGGGCGTGAGCCCCTGGTGACGGCACATGTGCTCGAACTCGCGGCGCACGTTGGTGCGCGAGACGGCCATGTTGTCGGAGTTGATGGTGACGCGCACGCCCGCGTCCATCAGCACGCGCAGCGGGATCTCCTCGTAGTGGGTGAACACCGAGGTGTTGAGGTTCGACGTGGGGCACATCTCCAGCGTCGTGCCCAGCTCGACGAGGAGGTCGACCAGCGACGGGTCCTCGATGGAGCGCACGCCGTGGCCGATGCGCGCCGTGCCGGTGGAGAGCGCGTCGCGCACGCTCTCGGGGCCAGCTGCCTCGCCCGCGTGGACGGTGAACGGGACGTCCAGCCGCTGCGCCTCGCCGAAGAGGTCGAGGTAGTCGGCGGTGGGAAAGAGCGCCTCGGCGCCGGCGAGGTCGACCGCCGCCACGCCGTCACCAAGGAAATCGCGCGCCATGCGGATGGTCTCGAGGTTGGCCTCGTGGGTCTCGGGCCCGCGCATCATGCACAGGATGAGGCGGCTCTCCAGCTCCGAGCGGCGAAGGCCCTCGAGCGCGGCCTCCACCACCTCGCGCTGGGTGAGCCCCGCCGCCAGGTGACGTTGCGGGGCGAAGCGCAGCTCGGCGTAGATGAGCCCGAGCTCGCGGAGCTCCTCCTGCACCAGGTAGACGCAGTCGGCTATCTGCTGCGGGCTCTCGAGCAGGTGCGCCGGGAAGTCGAACTTCTCCAGGTACTCGTTGAGGTCGGAGCAGCCCTCGCGCACGCTGAGGTGCTCGGCCAGCTCGTCGTCGCCGAGCTCGACCGTCATCCCGCCCAGCTCCATGAGGTGGCGCGCGATGGCCGGCGAGATGGAGCCGTCCAAGTGCAGGTGGATGTCGGCGAGCGGCATCTCCGCGAGCGCGTCCAGGGCCTCGGCCACGCCGTCCCTCACGTTGTCAGCCATGCCCTCTCCCCCGTCCCGGCGCCCGGCGCCGTCGCGAAGCCCTCAACGATGCATCCAAGATACCCCGTCGCACGGCTGGCGGCATCCCCAAATCATCCGGCGGCATTCCCGATGCCGATGCCCTGCGCCTCGCGCGCAGGCGTCACCCGATGACAATCCCCTCGGGGCTGATGTGCACGTAATAGAGCGCCTCGAGGAAGAGGAAGAAACCCAAAAGCCCGAAGAACAGGCCGTTCACGAGATGCTGGGGCGCACGATGCAGGGCGCGGGCGGCCATCGGGTAGAGCAGCCACACCACGAGCGTCGCAGCGATGCTGTACACCAGCGAGTTCTGCAGCACGATCTGCCCCATGAAGTTGAACGGCAGGTCGCGGTAGTCCCAGAGCTCGTAGTTTGCGTTGGCGGTGATGCCGGTGAGGAAGTCGATCGACGTGCAGACGGCGGCGTTCGCGAGAAAGCTCGCCGCCAGCGCAGGCGCGATGCGGCCGCCGAAGCGGTCCAGCAGCCACTCCTTGAGCGGATGCAGGAAGAGCACGATGGCCACGACGGCGAGCCCTTCCGCCGGGTACGGGATGAGCCACTGCTCCCAGAGTTGAGCGTGCGAGAAGTCGTAGTCGCCGGCGAAGACGCCCAGCACGATGAGCCAGCAAAAGGCGATCTCGGCCCAGTGGCCCACGATGGACGAGACGGCGAAGTAGATGCCGAGGTTGCGCACCCAGGGCCAGGTGAAGGCCGGCGGGTAGACATCTTCGTCGTCGATGTCGCGGGCGGCGTGCTCGGCGTCGAGGTCCACCACGAAGACCTCGCGCACGTGCGGCGAGAACGCGAAGTACGCCATCGTCGCCAGCAGCATCGCCACGTAGATGGCGACCGGCGCGATCTGCACAGCCGATTCGTAGTTCCACTCCGAGAGGTCGGGGCTCACGTGCCCGCCGAAGGCGTAGTCGAGCACCGTGAGCACGAGCACCAGGGCCGAGGCGCCCACAATGTAGGTCGGCGCGCTCGACGAGCGGCGCTCGATGAGCCAGATCGCCCGCACCGAGAGCGCCGCCATCACCATGACACGCAGGAGCGTGACGTCGTAGGCGAACTGGTCGCCCGTAATGAGCATCGCGTAGCCCAGCATCGAGAGCAGCGCGAGGACGAAGAGGCCCTCGATGATCCGGATGACGGGCCCAAGGCGCATCTACATCAGCCCAGGTCGCGCGACGTCTGCGAGGCCTGCGAGCGAACGTGCGCCGCGGGCAAGGCGCGCCCCGGCGCCTGCGATCGACCCACGCAGGAGCGGCAGCGGCGAGCTCGCCGCCTCGGCCACGTCCTCCGCCACGTCGAGGCCCGCCGGCGGGTCGATGATGTAGAGCGACCACAGCATGCCGCCGAAGATGAGCACGGCCACGAAGATGACGTTCATGATGTTGCGCGGGACGCGGGCGATGTAGCGCTCCATGAGCGGGTAGACGAACCACGTGATGATGGACGCCGCCGCGCCGAACGCGAGCGCGTTTTGCAGGCACACCTGGCCCATGATGTT
>CACZNT010000113.1 GCA_902782635.1 uncultured Coriobacteriaceae bacterium | reverse complement strand
GTGAGCGACCAGCGCACGCTGGACGAGGTGATCGAGTGGCTCATGGAGAACGACCACATCCCCAGCTTCTGCACGGCCTGCTACCGCGCCGGGCGGACGGGCGACCGCTTCATGCAGTTCTGCAAGAGCGGCCAGATCCTCAACTACTGCCATCCCAACGCGCTGCTCACGCTCACCGAGTACCTCGAGGACTACGCCTCGCCGAAGACCAAGGCCGTGGGCGAGCGGCTGGTGGCCGAGGAGCTCGGGAAGATCCCGGATGAGGCGCGTCGCGAGCGTGCGGCGAAGCTCATCGAGGAGATCCGCGCGGGCGGCGGGCGCGACTTCCGCTTCTAGCGGCGAGGAGGATGACGATGGGACTCGAGGCAACCCCCTCATCGGAGCGCGTTCGCATCGGATTGTTTGGCCGCAGAAACGCCGGCAAGTCGAGCCTCGCCAACGCGCTGGCGAACCAGGACGTGGCAGTGGTGTCCGACCAGGCCGGCACCACGACCGACCCCGTGCGCAAGGCGATGGAGCTGGGCCCTGCGGGGCCGGTGGTGCTCGTCGACACGCCCGGCATCGATGACGTGGGCGAGCTGGGCGCCTTGCGCGTGGATCGTGCCAAGGCAGAGCTGGCCCGCTGTGACGTGGCAATCCTCGTGGCCGATGCGCGCGAGGGGCTGGACGCAGACGACGAGGCGCTGCTCGCCGAGATGGGGCAGCGCACGCTCCCGCACATCGTGGTGCTGTCCAAGGCCGACCTCCTCGGAGGCGAGGGGCTTGCCCGCACGGGCGTGGAGCACGCCCACCTCGTGAGCTCGACCACGGGCGAGGGCATTGAGGCCCTCCGCGTCGCCCTGGGCGGGCTTGCCGCGAAGGCGCGCGAGAGCAAAGACCGCCCGATTGTGTCCGACCTCGTGGCCGATGGCGGGCTCACCGTGCTCGTCTGCCCCCTGGACGGCTCTGCGCCGAAGGGGAGGCTGATCCTGCCACAGCAGCTGGTGCTTCGCGATCTGCTCGACGCGCATCTGCGCGCCCTCGTCTGCCAGCCCGGCGAGCTCGCCGAGGCGCTAGCGGGGCTTGCCGTCCCGCCCGCGCTCGTGGTGTGCGACTCCCAGGCGTTTGCCGAGGTCGGCCGCATCGTGCCCGACGAGATCCCGCTCACCTCCTTCTCCATCCTGATGGCGCGCCACAAGGCGCAGCTCGAGCCGTTCGTGCGCGGCGCGGCGGCCTTGGGGTCGCTCCACGACGGGAGCCGCGTGCTCATCGCCGAGGGCTGCACGCACCACAGGCAGTGCCAGGACATCGGTACGGTGAAGCTCCCCGCATGGATTCGCGAGCATGCGGGGGCAGAGCCCAGCTTCGAGTTCTGCTCGGGCGGCGACTTCCCCGACGACCTCACGCCCTACGACGTCATCGTCCACTGCGGGGCTTGCATGCTCGGCGAGCGCGAGGTGGCAGACCGCATGGCCCAGGCCGAGGCGGCCGGGGTCGCGATCGTGAACTACGGCATGGCCATAGCTCAGATGAAGGGTCTGCTCGCGCGCAGCCTCGCACCCTTTGACGATGCGGCGGCACTGCTCGGGCGCGCTTGACGTACCCTAGGGAGGACTGATGGTGTGGGGCGGACGCCTCACGAGCGAAGGAGGAGCCATGTCGGACGAGAGCACCAGGGTTGCGGCAATCGCCATCGTCGTCGAGGACACCGAGTCGGTGGAGAAGCTCAACGCCATCCTGCACGACCATGCCGACATCGTCATCGGGCGCATGGGCATTCCCTACCGCGAGCGTGGCATCAACGTGATCACGGTGGCAGTGGATGCCCCGCATGACGTGATCTCGGCGCTCTCGGGCAAGCTCGGCGAGCTTCCCGGCGTCACCGCCAAGACGGCATACTCAGCCTAGGCTTCCGCGTCGTCCGGCACGCGCCCCTGACGCAGCAGGCGCGTGCCGACGCCTCGGCGCTCACTCGTTCTTAGGTGCCCCACTCGTCTCGTCGAGGCGGTCCCTGGCTGCTGCTGTGGCCATCTCGATGACGTCCTCGCTTACGCCGAGTTCGGCGAGCTGCTCGGCAACGATGCGAAGCATCTCGTCGTGTCCCTCAGCACGTCCCTCAGCGCGTCCCTCCCGCGCGGCGCGCTCGTGTACGAGTTCAAGAACCTCTCCGCCCATTGCGCCCCTCACCTTCCCCTGAAGTGCCTTGTGCGCCTCCAGAATATGGTCGGATACCCTGATTATAAGCTCCACCAACTCCTCGTAGAGGACGGTGTCATCTGCTCGGAGCATCGCCGCCTCCAGACGCAGCCGCAAATCCGAGCATTCCGCCAAGAGCGCCCACGTTCGCTCATCATCGCGGGCTATCTTGGACAGCTCCCTCTCGTAGCGCATGAAGTAATAGGGGAGCAGGAGGAGAAGCTTGCGGTCGAAGAGATCGTCCTTCGAGTAGGCTTGTGCCTTGACCACCTTGACCTTGTATTCGAATGAATCCCCATCAGGCAGGCGCACCTCCATGTGCAACACATCAGGAGTCGAGTGTGTGTGCCTGAGAAAGAGCACGCATGAGGCTGGGAATTCTAGCCGGAAAGGCGGCCCTCCAGCCAGCGCCTGCTCAAGGGCGATCGAAAAGTCGTACTCAATCATGCGAACGACCATGTTGGCATCTGGCGTGCTTTGGCACTCGATGTGGTAGATCTTCTCACCTACGCGAAAGACACTGTCGTCGATAATCGATCCGCGCAGTCCCGCATGTTCGCTGCTGAACTGGACGACGGGGGCATCGTCCGGGTAGTTGCGACCGAATACTTCGTTGATGAAAGGAACGATGAGCTTGGGTGCCTTGTGAAGCATCGTCTTGAAGACGGAGTCGAAAACGGTGTTGTCGGCCATGTGGTGCTCCTCCTCGGATTCGTCGTGCTGGCGTTGCGATGGTTCGTGCGCCCTCAGAAGGGGAGGTCATAGCCGTCCTCGTAGTCGGGCTTGACGATGCCCGCCGCGAGGTCGCGCTGCCATGGGGTGGTGCGCATCTCGTGGATGGACTCAAGCCACTCGGCATCGCCCTCGAGGCCATAGACGCCCTCCTCCACGGCGCGGCGCATGTCGGAGAAGGGGAAGACGAGCTCGCCGCTGAGATCGTAGAGGAGGAACTCCGACCACATCTCGTAGGCGGCTTGCGCGAGGTCGGGATCGTCATCCCAGGCGCCTTCGATGCGCTCCTCCTCGAGCGCCTCGAAGTGATCGTAGTAGTGGCCCTGCTCGATGCCCTGCGCGGCGTCTATGTAGACCCATCGGCCATTGCAGAATTGATGCGGATGGCGCTGCCCGGCGACGATGAGGCAGGGCGTGCCCTCGGGCAGGGTCCAGCAATGCTCTGGATCCGTCTCGAAGCCCCACACGTTGCCCATTTGCATGTCGTGCTTTGGTACGTCGGTGACCACGTAGTCCACCCAGGTGCGCGCCGCATGTTCCTTGAAGGCGCGTCTGATGCCCGCCGCCTCGGCCAGGCTCCTCACCATGACGAAGCTCTCCTGGTAACCCATCTTGACCCCTCTCTGCTCGATGACCTCGTGCGCAGAGCGGGCTGCTCGGATGGGTATGTGACGAGAGACGGCCCCCAGCTGCGCACCGTGTGCGCCGGGCAAGTGCGGAACGTGCCGCTCGCTCGCGCCGTACCATTGGGGGCCGCCGGCGCAGCTCTTGTCCTTGTGGGCAGGATAGCACAATGGCAAGAACATCCGTTCGAGAATTTTGGAAAATTTTGACGGGCTGGCGGGGCTGCGGAAAGTCCCACCTGCATCCGCAGGGTCGCCCGGGAAGGGCCGCGGTCACATCTGATACGCTCGGCGTAGGCAACGTTTGGGAGGTCTTCCATGGGCTTCAGGCTGGGCATGGCACAATGCGGCTTTCCGGAAGATGGCGACGTGATCGCGATGGTCGGCTCGCTCGCGAGCCAGGCGGCGGGGGAGGGCTGCTCGCTCGTCGCCTTCCCCGAGGACCTCATGAGCCCCCGGCCTCTGTCGGCGGCAGGACTGCGCGACATCGCCGAGCCGATCGGCGGCCCCTTCACGCAGGCGGCGGCCAAGATCGCGCGCGAGAGGTCCGTCTGGCTCGTCATCACCATGTACGAGGGGAATCCTGCCGGGGGCGCCCCCTTCAACACGGCCCTCGCCATCGACGACGGCGGCGAGGTTCGCGTCGCCTATCGCAAGTGCCATCTCTACGACGCGCATGGGGTGCGCGAGTCGGAGCGCACGACCCCCGGCGACGCCCTCGCGGCTCCCGTCGTTGCCCCCTTCGCGACGATCGGCCTCGGCATCTGCTACGACCTGCGCTTTCCCGAGCAGGCGCGTGCCGCGGCCCTCGCAGGCTGCGACCTTATGCTCTACCCTTCCGCCTGGTACGCCGGCCCGCAGAAGGCCGAGCACTGGGAGACACTCCTTGCCGCCCGCGCGATCGAGAACGAGCTCTTCGTGGCGGGCATCTGCAAGGCGGGCTCGCGCTACGTGGGCCGGAGCCTCGTGGCCGACCCGCTGGGACGCGTTCTCGCCCGCGCGGGGGACGGCGATAGCGAGCAGCTGCTCACCTGCGAAATCGATTTGGATGAGGTCGGACGCGCCCGCGACGCGATGCCCGTCTTCGAGCACCGCCGGCACCATCTGTATTCGTAGGAGAAGGTGCGCGCCTGCCCGCGCCTACCCAGCCCCTCAGTCGAGGGGGATGAGGGTGGGGGAGGCGATGAGGAGGTCGCAGGCAAGCTCCTGCTCGCCCTCCGGGGTGGTGACGGTGACGCCCTCGAGCCGCCCCATGCCATGGACGCTCGTCACGCGCGCCTGGGCCCCCTCGAGCACACCCGCCAGCTCCATGCCGGCATCCACCAGGGCCTGCTGCGCGATTCGCGCGGCCTCGTGCGTCCCCCATACCAGCACGCGCCTGCCGGGGAGGAGCCCCGTCTCGGCCATGAGCCCCAGGGCCTCCACGGCCGAGCAGACGCCCGCAGGACGCGGCCCTGCGATCCCGAGCGCCCCGGAGCCCACCTCGCGCACGCCAAGGCCGTCAAGCGCCTCCTGTGCCCGCCCGAGGGCCTCTCGCGCGGCCTCGGCATCGCAGGGCGCGTCGACGAGCAGCTCCGAGCCCTCGTCGCGCTTGCGGATCTCGAGGGGGGAGACGCCGAGCTCGCGCACCATGAGCTGTGCGATGTGCGCCGTGCAGCGCCCGCCATGGCAGGGTCCCATGCGCGCGCCGCAGCGCCACTTGAGGGCGTCGAGGCTCAGCACTGGGATCGCCCTGCGCATGGCCTCGACGAGCTCGCCCTCGCTCGTATGGCAGCAGTGGCACACCTCCTCGCCATAGGCGGGGTTCGCCTCCACGAGCGCGCGCACGTCCTCTTCGCCCATCATCTCGAGCAGGGGCGCGGGGATGCGGATGGGGTCGAAGTCAGACCGCGCCTCTGCGCCGAGGCGCCCTGCCACCATCTTCGCGAGGTCCTCGGCGATGGCAGGTGCGCTCGCGAGGCCGGGGGAGTCGATGCCGGCGGCGTGGAAGAGGTCGGGGGCGTCCTCATCCTCGCCCACGCGGAAGTCGCCCGTCGCGCTCGTCGCGCGCAGGCCGGCGTAGGTGCTGATTACCTCTTCCTCGGGAAGCTCCGGCCACAGCTCGCGCGCCCGCCGGAGCACCTCGGAGAGGCCCTCGTGCGAGGTGGAGACGTCGTCTTTTTGCGAGCCCTCCTCGGCGTTGGGGCCGACGAAGATGTTGCCGAAGACGACGGGGGACACCAGCACGCCCTTGCCGGAGGCACCGCCTGCGCGGAAGATCGTGTGGCGGAAGGTCCCGGCGAGCTTGTTGTGGAAGAGGAGGTACTCGCCCCTGCGCGGTCGGATGTCCTGCGCATGCCCGCCGGCCATCCGCGCGACCTCGTCGGCATGCGTCCCGGCGGCGTTCACGATGGCGCGTGCGCTGATGCTACGCCCGTCGGCAGATGTGAGTTGCCAGCGCCCATCCTCGGCGCCGATGCCTGAGACCTGCCATCCCAGGGCAAACTCCACGCCGTTTGCGGCCGCGTTCTCCGCGGCGCCGTATGCGAGGCCATAGGGGTCGCAGATGCCGCTCGTGGGCACCCTCAGGGCCGCCAACGCATCGGGGGCCAGGTGCGGCTCGAGCTCGTGGAGCTCCTCCGAGTCGATGATGGAGCATCCCTCGACGCCATTGGCCTCGGCGCGCGCCAGCAGCTCGTCGAGCCGCGCACGCTCAGCATCGTCGAAGGCGACGACGAGCGCGCCGTTCGGCCAGTAGGCGAAGCCAAGCTCCGACTGCCACTTGGGGAAGAGCGCGGCGCCGCGCATGTTGTAGGAGGCCTTGAGCGAGCCGGGGGCAGGGTCGTAGCCGGCGTGCACGATGCCGGAATTGGCCCGGCTGGCGCCGCTTGCGATGTCGAGCGCGCCGTCCACCACGATGACGCCCAGATTCCACTTGGCGAGCTCGCGCGCCGTGCAGCAGCCGATGACGCCCGCGCCGATTATGGCGACGTCATAGCGAGGCGTCGCCCCATCGACCCCGCCGCTCATGAGCGGCTCAGCTGGGCGAGTGCCATGGCGAGCACGCCCGGCGCCCAGGCGGAGAAGCGCTCGGGATCCTGGGCGAGCTCCTGCGTGAGCTCATCTGCCAAGACCCAGCGCGTGTCCATGACCTCGCTGGGGTCGGGAGCGAGCTCGCCCTCGAAGCTGCCCAGCAGGACATGGTCGTACTCGTACTCGACGAGCCCGTTGTCGAAGGCGGCGCGATAGCAGTAGGTGCCGATCTCGACGAGCCCTGTCGCCCCGCAGCCCAGCTCCTCGTGCGTCCTGCGCGCGGCGGCATCGAGGACCGTCTCGCCGATGCGCGGATGCGAGCAGCACGAATTGGCCCACAGGCCACCTGAGTGGTACTTGCCGAGGGCGCGCCGGGAGAGGAGGACCTCGACGCCGTCGGGCCCCTCGCGCCAGAGGATCACGGAGAACGCGCGATGCAGCCGGCCCTCGAGATGGGCCTCGAGCTTCTTCGCGCTGCCAATCTCGCGATCGCGCGCATCTACCAGGATGAGGAGGTCGTCTCGAGCGGGGTCGTCAATCATGGGCTCGTCCATGCTTCCTCCTGCTCAGCCCTGGCCCTCCCGGGCATTTGCGATCATGTGGTCGATGCTGCCGCGCAGGAGTTCGCAGCCGCGGTCGACCACCTTGTCGAAGTCGTAGTCCGCGTCGCCCATGGCGTTGTACATGATGCCGTCGATGAGGCAGGCCAGAAGGTGGGCGATGAGCTCGAGGTCGCTCTCCGAGAGCACGTCGGAGCCGACGCGCGACTTCACGACGCTCTGCATGTAGCGCTGGATGGAGTCGTGGAGCCGCGGCATCACGTCGTCGCGGAAGTCCGACTCCCAGATGCGGGAGATGGCACGCGAGCGCTTCCTCGTGAAGACGAGGGCATCGCGCAGGTTGCTCTGGATGCCCTCGACATCGGTGCTGCGTGCGAGGAGGCTCTCCTCGGACGCCTTCACGACGTCGTCGAAGAGGGCGTGAAGGTCGGAGAAGTGGTAGTAGAAGGTATTGCGGCTGATGTTGCAGCGCTGGCAGAGCTCGCTCACTGTGATCTTGTCCGCCGGCTTCTCCTCCAGGAGCGCGAAGAACTCCCTGACTATCTTCTGCTTCGTCCCCATCGTCATAACGTGTAGCCCTACCCCCAATTACCAACGCTTGGTGAATGCCGTCACATTGCAGTCGTCTACGTAGACGTAGGAGATGTCATCGGAGAGCTGCTTGGTCATCATGATGCCGAGGCCGCCGATGCGCGCGTCCTCGATGCTCGCGGGCGCCGTCGGATCGGGCTTGGCGAGTGGGTCGAAGGGGACGCCCTCGTCGGAGATCTCGATGGTGATGCCCTGCGGGTCGGGGGTGTACAGGTAGGAGACGCGTACCTTGCCGGGCTTGTCCTCGGTGGCATCCGGGTAGGCGTAGCTGGCCACGTTGACGAAGAGCTCCTCCAGGCAGATGTCAATCTTGTTCTGCACGCTGATTGGGCACATCCTGCGGGCGAGCTCGCCGTGCACGAATGCCGTGGCGCGCGGGAGCTCCTCGAGCGTGGCGGGGAACACCATCGAGGCCGAGACCTCGGGCGCCTGGCCGTACTCGACCGAGAGCATCGTGATGTCGTCTGCCTGCTCGGCACCCTCGGCATAGCGGTCGAGGTCGCGCCCGACCGCCTCGATGAGCTTGCGCGGATGGAGATCGGTGTGGCGGCTCAGGAATTCCTCGAGACGATCCTCGCCGTACAGATTCCCATCTACGTCCATGCACTCGGTGACGCCGTCGGTGTACATGATCAGCTCATCTCCCTTGGCAAGCGTGGTGCTGAACGGCTTGTACTTCACGGAATCGAATGCGCCCAGGAAAGTGCCTGACTTCTCGCGCAGCCACTCCCAGCCATCCGCGCGACGGATGAGCGGTGGGTTGTGGCCTGCGTTGACGTAGCTGAGCACGCCGGTCTCGTAGTCGAGGACGGCGATGAAGGCCGTCACGAACATGCCGGTCTCGTTGCCCTGGCAGAGGCGCCAGTTGGCCGTCTGCACGGCCTCCGCGATGTCCATGCCCGCCTGCATGCAGGCAGCGAGCTCGGTCTTGGCGCTCATCATGAAGAGGGCGGCCGGGATGCCCTTGCCCGAGACGTCTGCCATCACCATGCCGAGGCGCGAGTCGTCGAGCAGGAAGAAGTCGTAGAAGTCGCCGCCCACCTCGCGCGCGGGATTCATCGACGCGAAGATGTCGAAGCGCTCGATCTCGGGGAAGGGCGGGAACACCTGCGGCAGGGCGCTCTTCTGGATTGCCTTCGAGGTGGCGAGCTCCCGGTCGATGCGCGTCTGCGCCTCGACGATGGAGTCCTTGAGGGCGCCCACCGTCGAGTTGATGCCCGCCGAGAGCGACTTGAACTCGCGGCTGTTGCGGATGTCGACCGTCTCCGTGAGGTCGCCCCTGGTGATGCGGTCGAGGGCCTCGTTGGTGGCGTCGATGTTCTTGACGACGACCTGGTCGAGCAGACCCATGGCCAGGAGGTAGACCATGCCGAACAGGGCGAGGAAGATGAGCCCGACGGCGGCGAGCGCAAAGCTCCTGTAGGCGAACACCTCGGCTGCGGGGAGGATGGCCGCGATCTGGTAGTTTCCGCTCTGCTGGACGCGTACGTAGCTCATCTCGGCCGCGCGGAGGTAGCCCATGTTGGTCCCGCTGCCGAGGTAGAACTGGAGCGGTCTCTCGCTCTCGTAGATGGCCTCCGAGAAGCCGTCCTGCAGCCCGGCGCCGATTACCCTCTCGAAGTCGTCCCCGTTGTAGCGGTAGTCGCTCGCCGAGACGATGTGCCCGTCCTCGGCGATGATGGTGATGCCGGTCGACCCGAGCTTGAGATTGGTGGCGATGCTGGAGATGGACTGGTGCATGATCGCCTGGTGCTCGGCGGTGTCGGCGCTTCCCTCGTCCTCCAGCCTATCGAGCCAGCCGTCGCGGTCGGCGAGCTGGATCTGGACGTAGGAGAGGTGGTTGTCGAGCGTCTCGTTCGCGCTTGCGATGAGCGAGACGGAGGTGACGGTGTAGAGCAGCGACTCGGTGAGCATGAAGGCGATCGTCATCACCACGAGCAGCCACCCTTGGAAGGTCTTGCGAATGGGCCTTTCCTCGGGGGCATCCGTCTTGCGCAGGTAGTCGGCGAATCCCGCGCCGAAGGCAACGAGGCTCATCGCCACGCCGTCGAGGACGATCTGCAGACCGATCCTGGCGTAGTCGGTGATCATCGAGAGCAGCTCGGTGGGGATCGAAAAGTTCAGCAGCGACTCCACTGCGTAGACGCCCACCTGGAAGAAGGTGGAGGCAAACCACGACCCCACGAAGCAGCAGGCCACGAGGGCCGCGATCCTCACGCCCGGACTCTTGTCGGCGAAGCGCTTCTCGGTGAAAGCGAAGAGCACCCCCAGCAGAAGGCCCGTGAGGCCGAAGAGCACGATGGAGCTGACGGGGGAGGCGAAGAACTTCTCGTAGTAGTCGAGCGGAAGGAGCTGGGCATGCAGCATCAGCGAGCAGCCCGCCACCGCTCCCACGAGCGCGCCGGTGAGCGTGCCATAGAGCAGGCTCCCGGCAGCGATGGGCACGAGCACGAGGAGCAGGCGCGTATCGCCCAGCGCCACGAAGCCCAGCTGGGTGAATACGAGCGCCCCCGTCGCAATCATCAGCATCGCGGCGGCGAAGCGCCTTTGCAGGGGCTCGGCATCGGCCATGGAGCCGCGCCAGGACAGAACGCCCTCCTCCTTCATGGGAGCTCGCCTCCTCGAAGCTAGCGCTCGATGGTGAGAATCTCCGAGAGTCCCGTCATCTCGAACACGTCGTAGACGTCGTCGGCGGGATGGCTGATCGTCATGGAGCCGCCACGGCTGGACATGAGCTTCTGGGCCGCGACGAGCACGCGCAGGCCGGCAGACGCCACGTAGTCGACGCCGGCGAGGTCGACCTCGAGGGCATTCGCATCCTCGCCGATGGTGCCGATGGCCTCCTCAAGCTCGGGGGCGGTTGCCACGGTGAGCTTGCCCTCGGGGGTGACGAGTGCCTTGCCATCCTCAACAGTTACCTTGATGTCCATCTAGTCCCTCCAAAGAACTGGTCGCGCGCACCCTTGCGCGCATGTTCCCAATATACCCGCAAACGCGCGTTTCCCTCACCTAGAACAGCAGCGAATCGACCGTCTCGAGCAGGCGCACGACATTGCCGCGGTACAGGTCCACCTTGGCCGCCACCTCAGGCTTGGCGATGTCCTCGCGGCGCATGGTGCGGCGCAGGATGCGCGCGCTGCTCACGAGATGCGCCTTGTCCTCGATGGCCTGGAGCTCGTCTGCGCTCGCCCCATCGAAGTACAGCTCGAGCGAGCGCTTCCAGAGCTGGGTGGCGGTGTCGTAGTCGATGCCCATGAAGTCCTCGATGATGCTGTGGTCGGGCTCGGCAAATCCCTGGTAGGCACTGTACATGGCCGCGAGCTCGAATACGGGGTGGCCATGGCAGAGCGTGTCCATGTCGATGAGCAGGCACTCGCCGTTCTGCATCATGATGTTCTTGAGGTGGTAGTCGCCATGGAGCATGTGGTCGTCCTCGGGCACGGCCTCCATCAGCTCGCGCAGGCGGGAGGCCTGCTCGACGGGCAGGTGCTCCTCGAGGTCGCGTGCCCAGCCCACGGCGACGTTTCGCATCGAGGGCATGGTGTCCGGCTTGACCACCGTGGAGTGAATCTGCTTGAGCAGCTC
>CACZNT010000112.1 GCA_902782635.1 uncultured Coriobacteriaceae bacterium | reverse complement strand
GCGCTGCGAGAAGTAGAGGCCCGAGTAGCCGGAGAGCATGTAGGAGAGGCCGCAGGCCACGGCGAAGAGCACGAGCCCGTCGGCGCCGAAGAGCTCGATGGCGAGCAGCGTCGAGGCTATGGGGCAGTTCACCGCTCCGCAGAAGACCGAGATGAGGCCCACGGCGGCGGCCAGCGTAGGCGGAAGGCCGAGCAGCGGCCCCACGACGCAGCCGAACGTCGCCCCGATGAAGAAGCTGGGGACCACTTCGCCGCCCTTGAAGCCGGCTGCGAGGGTGATGGAGGTGAGGATGATCTTCCAGGCGAATGCGGCAGGACGGGCCTCCCCCAGCTCGATGGCGCGCGCGATGACGTCAGTGCCGGCGCCGTTGTAGTCGCCCGTCCCGAGGAGGAGCGTAATCGCGAGGATGGCGACGCCGCCAGCTGCCGCGCGCACCCAGGGGCTCCCGATGCGGCTCGCCATGGCGTGTTCGGTGCGATGCAGCACCTCGCAGAACACGACCGAGAGCATCCCGCACAGCCCGGCGAGGAGGGCGACGCGCACGATGAGGAGCGCGTCGATCTCGGGGACGACGAGGACGTAGCGCGTGGGCTCCACGCCAAGCGTCAGCGAGACGCCGTATGCGACGAGCGCCGAGGCGAGGCAGGGAACGAAGGCGACGTGGTAGATGACGCCGACGCTGATGACGGCCATGGCGAACACGGCAGCTGCCACCGGAGTGCCGAAGAGGGCGGAGAAGAAGGCCGCCATGCCGGCCATGGTGGCCGTCCGCAGGTCGCGCTCGTCCAGGCGCGCGATCCTGCCCACGATGAGCCCCATGCTGCCGCCCATCTGCAGGGCCGCGCCCTCTCGGCCCGCGGAGCCGCCGACGAGGTGGGTGATGATGGTGGAGGCGAACACCGCCGGAAGGAGCCTCGGTGTGAGGCCGTCACCTGTCTGGACCTGGTCGATCACCGAATCGGTCCCCAGGCCCTCGACGTCGAGCAGCCGGTAGATGCCCGCGATGGCGATGCCGCCGAGAGGCAGCGCGAAGAGGACCCAGGGATGCGCGAGCCGAAGCTCGCCCGCCATGTCGACGCCGATGTGGAACGCCGACCCGAGGGCCCCGCACGCCGATCCCACCACCAGCGATATGGCGAGCCACATCGCGAGCGTCTTGGCGTATACGGCGAGATGGCCTACGTAGCCGGCCGCATCCTCTGCCAGGCTGGAGCCACGGCGCATGTCAGGCACGCCCCGCTATCTGCGCGACCGCCTCGATGAGCTGGTCTACCTCGTCCTCGGTGCTGTACATGCCGAAACTCACCCGGACCATGGCGGGCGGCACGAAGCCGGGGGTGCGCATGCCGGCGACGATGTCGTCATCGGAAATCCCCAGCAGGCGATGACAGAGCGGATGCGCGCAGAACTCGCCCTGGCGCACGGCGATGGCGTGGTCGTCGGCTAGCCGCGCGGCAAGCTCCGCCGCATCGACGCCGTCGACGTTGAAGGTGAGGACGCCCACCCTATCGGAGATGTTCTCGCTGTCGGCGTAGAGCCGCACGCCGTCGATGGCGGCCAGGCCGTCCAGGGCCTTGCGGAGGAGCACCTGCTCATGGGCCTGAATCGCCTCGAAGCCCACCTCCTCGAGCGCGGTGATGGCGCGTGCGAGCGCCACCTGGCCGACGAAATTGGGAGAGCCCGCCTCGTAGAGCTCGGGGGCGCCGAGCCACGTGCAGTCGTAGTCGGAGACGACGTCCACCATGCCGCCGCCACGGTACCTGGGAACATGCGCGTCGAGGAGCGCCGTCTTGCCCACGACGGCGCCGCCTCCGAAGGGGGCGTACATCTTGTGCGCGGAGAGGGCGAAGAGGTCGATGTCCTCCTCGGGCGATGCCCCCTTCATCGAAAAGGCGCGGTGGGCGGCGATCTGCGCGCCGTCGACCACCATGATCGCACCCGCCGCGTGCGCCATGCGCGCTATGGCGTGGACATCGTGGACATAGCCCGTCACGTTGCTCGCCGCCTGGACGCTCACCACCTTGACCTTGCCGTCTGCCAGGTGCTCGGCGAACTCGTCCATGCGCAGGCGCCCCAGCTCGTCCACCTCGACGTAGCGCATCTTCGCGCGCTCGCGCCAGGGGAGGTCGTTTGCGTGGTGCTCCGAGCGCGTGACGAGGACGACGTCATCGGGGCTCTCGATGAGGGCGCCGGCGAGCTTGTTGAGCGCCTCGGTGGTCGTTCCGGAGAAGAAGCAGGAGTACTCGTCGGCAGGCGCCGAGAGGAAGCCGAGCACGACGGCGCGCGCATCCTCGAAGACCTCCGTCGAGCAGGTGGACTTCTGCCCCTTGCCCCTCCCTATCGAGCCGTAGAAGGGCAGCTGGGCGAGGATCTCATCGACGACGCAGGACAGGGCCGGCGTCGTCGCGGCGCTGTCGAAGTTCACGGCCTGGCGGCGCGAGCCGTCCGCAAGCCTCACCTGGGCATCGAGGCCCATGAACTCGCTGCGGGCGATCAAATTGGTCTTTGGGTCGCGCAAAAGCGGATGGTGCTCGCCTTCCAGCTGAGTGCTCCACGCGCCGATTTCCATAGTCCCTCCCCCGCCTCGCTGCAAGCCGCATCCAACATTAGCAATTTCGGAGGCTTCGGTAGTTTGTGTGACAAGGGGCTAGCCTAGGCAGCAACGCTCTTCGCTCCCTTCACGCCCTTCTTCCTCGC
>CACZNT010000111.1 GCA_902782635.1 uncultured Coriobacteriaceae bacterium | reverse complement strand
TGCGCCACTTGCTCCACCTGCCCGTCTACTTCTACTCCCAGCGCATGGTGGGCGACCTCCAGCAGCGCCAGCAGGCAAACGAGATGATCGCCCTCATGCTCATTGGCCAGCTCGCGCCCGTGCTCATCAATACGGTGATGCTCGTGCTCTACCTGGTGATCATGACGCGCTACAGCCTCGTGCTCACCGCCATCGGCGTGGCGGCCGTGCTCGCCAACGCCTTCGTGGCGCGTTACATATCCCGTCAGCGCGTGAACATCGCACGCGTAGCCACCATGGACGCTGGCAAGCTCTATGCCACCGAGGTTGGCGGCATCGAGATGATCGAGACCATCAAGGCTGCGGGCGCCGAGAACGGCTACTTCGGCCGTTGGGCCGGCTACCAGGCGTCGGTCAACGAAGCCAACGCCCGTCTCAACGTCATCAACGAGTACCTCGGCGCGATCCCGCTGGCGCTGGCGCAGGTGTCCAACATCGTCGTGCTGATCCTCGGCATCTGGCTCATCATCCAGGGCCAGATGACAGCCGGCTCGCTCCTCGCCTTCCAGGGCTTCCTGGCCTCGTTCATGGCGCCCGTCACGCAGCTCATCGGCCTCGGGCAGATGGTCCAGGAGATGCAGACGCAGATGGAGCGCGTGGAGGACGTAATGCGCTACGAGTGCGACGTGCCCGAGGAGCGCGACGCGAGCGAGGCGAAGGCCATCTCATCCGAGAAGCTCGGCGGGCAGGTGGACCTCGAGGGCGTCACCTTCGGCTGGCAGCCGCTCGAGCCGCCGCTCATCGAGAATTTCGACCTGCACATCAAGCCCGGCCAGTGGGTTGCCCTCGTCGGCAGCTCGGGCTGCGGCAAATCAACCATCGCCAAGCTCGTCTCCGGGCTCAATGTGCCATGGTCGGGCGAGGTGCGTTTTGACGGCATCCCCATCTCCGAGGTGCCGCGCTCGGTGTTGCGCAGCTCGCTTGCCGTGGTCGACCAGGACATCGTCACCTTTGACGATTCCATCTCCAACAACGTCAAGCTCTGGGACAACTCCATCGAAGACTACGAGGTCATCATGGCCTGCCGCGATGCGGGAATCCACGACGTGGTGATGGAGCGCGAGGGCGCCTACTCCAGTCGCATACTCCCAGGAGGCAGGAACTTCTCGGGCGGGCAGCTCCAGAGGCTCGAGATTGCGCGCGTGCTGGCCCAGGACCCGACGATCATCATCCTCGACGAGGCCACGAGCGCGCTCGACGCGCAGACGGAGGCCGACGTCATCAAGCGCATCCGCGATCGCGAGATCAGCTGCATCGTGGTTGCGCACCGCCTCTCCACCATCCGCCACTGCGACGAGATCATCGTGCTCGACCATGGCAAGGTGGTAGAGCGCGGGACGCACGAAGAGCTGTTGGCCGCAGGCGGTGCCTATGCCGACCTTGTGAGGAGCGACTAAGATGCGCTGGCTCGAATCACAGATAGAGAAGCGCGCGCAGCTTGACGACGACATGCTCGAGCGCGCCTACGCCGAGCTCGCGGCGTCCATCCGGCTGAACGCCGAGGCCCCCGCATTCCATGCCGACGACCTCGAGCAGGTCGACGGTGCCGCGCGCACCATCCTGCGTCACTGTGGCGTCAAGCCGCCCGCATCTCCCGACGACGTGGACGACCTCGAGATGCGCCTCGATTACCTTTGTCGCCCCTCGGGCACCATGAGGCGCAACGTGCGACTCGAAGGCGAGTGGTACAAGGAGGCCTTCGGCCCCTACCTCGGAAAGCTCGAGACGGGCGAGGCCGTGGCCCTGCTCCAGGGCGGCTTCGGCGGCTATTACTACCACGACCCCGCGACGGGCAAGAAGGTGAGCGTCAACGCCACCACCGCCAAGGGCATCTCACAGGAGGCCGTGCTGTTCTACCGCCCGCTGCCCACGCGCCCACTCACGATTCGCGACCTCATCGCATTCATCATCAAGATCTTCGATCGCAGCGACTACCTGCTCATACTGCTTGCAGCCCTCGCGACGACGGCCGTCGGGCTGCTGCCCGCCTGGGCCAATACCATTGCCTTCGACACGGTGATTCCCTCCGGTAAGGCCAGCCTGGTGGCACCGCTCGGCGCGCTGCTGTTGGGCGTGGCGCTCTCGAGCATCGTCATCAACGCATCGCGCAACCTCATCATGTCGCGCGTTGCCACCAAGCTGCAGGTGACAGTGGAGGCCGCCACCTTCGGCCGCGTGCTGGCGCTCCCCACCTCCTTCTTCAAGGAGTACGCATCGGGCAACTTGGCCAGCAGGGTTTCGCAGGTCACGCTCCTTGTCCAGCAGCTCACTTCGATGCTTTTGGGCTCGGGCCTCTCCGTGGTCATGTCGCTCGCCTACGTGTTCCAGACCGCCGCCTTCGCGCCGGCCCTCATGCTGCCGGCACTCGGCATCGCACTCTTGCAAGCAGGCGTCACCATCCTCTCCACGCTCATAACGGTGCGCTACCAGCGTGCGTCCATGGAGGCGCGGGCCAAGGTCTCGGGCACCGAGACCGCGCTTCTTGGCGGCATCGCGAAGATCAAGCTCGCCGGAGCCGAGGATCGCGCCTTCTCCAAGTGGGCGAGCGGCTACGCCGAGTACGCACGCCCCACCTACAATCGCCCCGCCATCATCACGGCGCTGCCCGCGCTCGTGACGCTCATCGGCCTGCTCGGCAACATCGCCATCTACTACTACGCAGGCAGCACAGGCACCTCGGTGGCAGGATACATGGCCTTCAACGTCGCATTCGGCCAGGTGACGGTAGCCATCACCACGCTCGCGAGCATGGCAGCGCAGTTTGCGCAGATAGGCCCGATGCTCGAGATGATCGAGCCCATCTTGAAGACGACGCCCGAGACGGCCGACGACAAGCCCAGCGTGGGGCCCCTCACCGGCGCCATCGAGGCCAACGGCCTCACCTTCCGCTATTCCGATGGCGACCAGTACGTGATCCGCGACCTCTCGTTCAAGATCAGGCCCGGTGAGTACGTCGCCTTCGTGGGCAAGTCGGGCTGCGGCAAGTCCACCATCCTGCGCCTGCTCCTGGGATTCGAGAAGCCCGAGCGCGGCGCCGTGTTCTACGGCCCCTACGACGTGTCCAAGGTTGATCTGCGTTCGCTGAGGCAGTCCATCGGCACCGTCATGCAGGACGGCAAGCTCTTCATGGGCGACCTCTTCTCCAACATAACCATCTCCGCCCCCGGCGCCACCCTCGACGACGCCTGGGCAGCGGCCGAGATCGCCGGCATCGCCGACGACATCCGCCGCATGCCCATGGGCATGCAAACCTTCGTCTCCGAGGGTGCCGGCGGCGTCTCCGGCGGCCAGCGCCAGCGCCTCATGATCGCGCGCGCGGTGTGCGGCGGCAGGCGCATCCTCATGCTCGACGAGGCCACGAGCGCCCTGGACAACATCACCCAGAAGCACGTTGCCGATGCCCTGGAAGAGCTCAAGTGCACGCGCGTCGTGGTGGCACATCGCCTCTCCACCGTGCGCCACTGCGATCGCATCCTCGTCGTCGACGGGGGCGCCATCGCCGAGGAGGGCACCTACGACGAGCTCATCGCACGCAACGGCCTCTTCGCCGAGCTGGTTCGCAACCAGCGCCTCGATGACGAGGATGAAGGTGGCGGGGACGCCGTATAAGAGATGTTGAGATTGAGGCACTGACGAGGAGACGTATGGAACGCACCAAGTTCGAGGAGGCGCTGCTCTTTGCCATCGACGCGCACCAGGGAGTGATGCGCAAGGCGGACAGGTCGCACTTCATCCTGCACCCCATGGAAGTGGCCACCATCGTGAGCGCCATGACCCACGATGAGGACGCCCTCTGCGCCGCGCTGCTTCACGACGTGGTCGAGGATACCGACCACGAGCTCTCCGAGATCGAGGAGAAGTTCGGCGCGCATGTTGCCTACCTCGTCTCCACCGAGACCGAGGACAAGCGCCGCGACCAGCCCGCCGCCGACACCTGGCTCATCCGCAAGCAGGAGAGCCTCGAAGTGCTGCGCAATGCCGACGACCAGCTCGTCCGCATCCTCTGGCTCGCCGACAAGCTGGCCAACATGCGCTCGTTCACGCGCCTCCACGCCAAGCAGGGAGATTCGTTCTGGCTGGGCTTCAACCAGAAGGACAAGTCCAAGCAGGCCTGGTACTACCGAGAGATCCGCGACATAGTGTCCGACCTCTCCGACATGGAGTCCTGGAAGGAATATGACGCGCTCATCAAGATTGTCTTCGGAGAAGAGGAGTAGCGATGGCGGACATCCAACACAAGATCGATGGCAGCACCCTTACGCTCTTCCCCGAGGGCAACATCGACTCCACGAACGCCGCCGATGTCGAGGCTGCCATCCAGGCAGTGGTCGATCAGGGCGGCTTCGAGGACATCGTCCTGGACTTCTCCAAGCTCAACTACATCTCCAGCGCCGGCCTGCGCGTCGTGCTGCGCCTGCTCAAGTCGGGCGCGCTCAAGCGCATCGTCGAGGTGTCCACCGACGTCTACGAGGTGCTCGAGATGACCGGCTTCACCGAGATGGTGGAGGTCCAGAAGGCCTACCGCGTCATCTCGGTCGAGGGCTGCGAGGCCATCGGCCAGGGCGCCAACGGCAAGGTGTACCGCATCGACCCCGACACCATCGTCAAGGTCTACCTCAATCCCGACGCCCTGCCCGAGATCCACCGCGAGCGCGAGCTGGCGCGCGCGGCCTTCGTGCTGGGCATCCCCACCGCCATCCCCTACGACGTCGTCCGCGTGGGCGAGGGCTATGGCTCGGTGTTCGAGCTCCTCAATGCGACGAGTTTCGCGAAGCTACTGCAGACCGGCGAGAAGAGCGTCGACGAGATCGCCGAGCTCTCCATCGAGCTGCTCAAGCAGATACACGGGACCACGGTCAAAAGGGATTCGATGCCCTCCATGCGCGATGTCGCCGTCGGCTGGGCGCACGACCTGCACGCCTACCTCCCGGCCGACCAGGCCGAGCGCTTCCAGGAGCTCGTCGAGGCCGTGCCCGAGGACCTGCACATGCTCCATGGCGACTTCCACCTCAAGAACATCATGATGCAGAACGGCGAGTGCCTGCTCATCGACATGGACACGCTCTGCCATGGCCACCCCATCTTCGAGCTGGCCGCCATGTACAGCGCGTACCAGGGATTCGGCGAGACGGACCATGCCGCGATCGAGGACTTCATGGGCATCTCGTTCGACGACGCCACGCACCTGTGGAGGCGCTCGCTCGAGCTGTACTTCCCCGACGAGGACGAGGCCGGGCTCGACGCCATCGAGAAGAAGGCCCACCTCGTGAGCAGCGCCCGCATCCTGCGCAGGACGATGCGCCGCGAGATCAGGCGCGGCGGTCTGGACCGGGAAGAAGGACG
>CACZNT010000110.1 GCA_902782635.1 uncultured Coriobacteriaceae bacterium | reverse complement strand
GGGCATGGTCAAGGACGCCAATGGGGACACCATGAGCAAGTCCAAGGGCAACGTGGTGCCGCCAAGCTCGGTTATCGATCCCTACGGTGCGGACACCATGCGCCTCGCGATCCTCTTCATCGCACCTTCCGAGAAGGACTTCGACTGGGACGAGGACGTGGTGGCGGGTGCGAACTGCTTCATCAAGCGCGCCTGGCGCGTGGTCTGGGAGCTCTCCGACGTCGCCGACGCGAGCGCGACCTTCGATGCCGGCTCGCTCGACGAGCGTGGGGCCGAGCTCTTCCGCAGGCTCAACGAGATGGGCCTAAAGTGCACGGCCGACTTCGACCGCTTCCAGTTCAACACCGCCATCTCTGCGGTGATGGAGCTGGTGAACGACGCCAGCAAGTACCTGGTAGACGTTCCTGCCGAGCGTCGCGACCCCGCCCTGTGCGAGCTCGTCGCCCGCGGCATCGTGGCCATGCTCGGGCCCATCTGCCCCCACTGGGCGGAGGAGCTCTACCACGAGGCACTCCACCTCGAGGGCTCCGTCTACGACGAGCCGTGGCCGGAGTTTGACGAGGATGCGGCGAAGGCGTCCATGGTCGAGATCGCGGTGCAGCTGATGGGCAAGGTGAAGGCGCGCATCCAGGTGCCGGCCGACGCCGACCAGGCGACGCTCGAGCAGGCCGGCATCGACGCGCTCGGCGACGCCATCGCGGACAAGACGGTTCGCAAGGTGGTCGTGGTGCCCGGGCGCCTCGTCAACGTCGTCGCCAACTAGGCCCGCCGAGAACGCGACCGAGGCGGCGCCTCGGCATGTTCGGATAAGATGTGAGTGACTAACGCCTGCATGCAGTGGAGGTGAGGCGCCCATGCTCTGTCCAAAGTGCGGTGTTGACCTCGGCGAGGGCATGCTTCCCGCCCGCTGCCCCGCGTGCGGCCACAACCTCTCCGACACGTCCAGCGAGGCGGAGGGCGCGCGTCGCGCCGCCGAGCGCAAGCAGGACGTGCGCGGCCTCGTCAACATGCCCGGGAGGAACTCCGGCTTCAACCTCGCCCTGCGCGCCCTCTTCGCGCTGGTGCTCGTCGCCGCGTTCGTTGGCATCATCGCCTTCGTGCTCTGGCACCTCGAGATATTCGGCGGCTCGACCGTCCCCGACGTCATGGGCTGGAGGCTCGACCGCGCCACGGAGGAGCTCGAGCGCGACGGCTTCAACGTCACGAGCGTGACGGCGAAGGACGACGGCATCCCCGGGCTCGTCATCGGCATCGACCCCGCCGCCGGCAAGCGCATCGAGGAGGGCGCCTCCATCGAGCTCACCATCTCCGAGGAGCGCAAGATGCCCGAGATCGTGGGCAAGCCCCGCGACGAGGCGGCCGAGCTCCTGGATGCCGAGGGCCTCGAGGCCGAATACGAGGACGAGATCTCGGACGAGGAGGAGGGCACCATCATCTGGGCCGGCTACGAGGCTGGCCGCGTGCTCACCTCCGCCGACGTCGTCCAGGTGCGCGTCGCCAAGCCCCGTGTGGTCCCCGACGTGCTGGGCAAGAGCGAATCCGAGGCCAAGGTGGCGCTGCGCGATGCGGGGCTCACGGCCAAGGTGAGCTACGTGCGGGCGGAGGACGAGAAGAAGGCCGGCACGGTGGTCGAGCTGAGCCCCTCGCAGGGCGCGCGCGTCCACGAGGGCGACGAGGTGCAGGTGAGGATCGCGCGCGGGACAAACGCCGAGCTCGAGAAGGTCGCCAACCAGATCTTCGAGGAGCTCTACGGTCGCAATGCGGTGTCTGCGCCCGAGAAGATCGGCGCCGCGCTCAGGACCTACCTCGACCCCGATCGAAAGATCGGGGGCAAGTCGGTGTCCTCGGCATCCGACCAGGCGATTTTCGAGGAGGTCGTCGGCAATGTGAAGCTGCCCGACGATCTCAAGGACATCGCCGGTAAGCTGAAGTGCTCGCTGGTGGGCGTGGATGACGTCACGGCCGACGGCAACGTGGTGACGGCGCGCGTGACCATCAAATGGGATTGGAGCCCGCTGGGCGACGACTACGACGGCGTCACCTCGAAGGACACCCACGACGTAAAGATTACTTTCGACGACAACCAGCATCTCGTCTCGATATCCGATGCCGACCTCGGCATCCCCGAGTACGAGATCGAGGAAGGCGAATCCTAGGAAAACGTAACACTTGGGGACTGTCCGCAAGTGTCACATGGCGAGGCTCGGACATTTGGTGGAGTAGCTGTGATTGCTTGACGTTTGGCCTGCAAATCGCCTACATTGTGAGGGTCAGATTCGGATTTCGAGGGAAGTGGGGTGGCGTTTTCGCCCCGCTTCCTTTTTATGACACGCAAGAGGGGAGGGACGCATGGCCTCTGCAGACGTCGCGGGCAGGGTGCTCGAGGAGCTCGAGCGCGCCGCCGAGCAACACGGGATCGACATCGTCGATGTTGAGATAACGGGCGCATCCAAGGCTCCTGTCCTGCGGATTCGCCTCGACTGGCTCGATGAGGACGCAGGCCCCATCACGCTCGACGAGGTCGCCGACCAAAACGACTGGATCTCGGCCGTCGTCGACGAGCTCGACCCTTTCGCGGGCGCCTATGCGCTCGAGGTCTCCTCGCCGGGGCTCGCCCGGCCGCTTCGCCGAGAGCGCGACTTCGTCCGCTTCGCGGGCGAGGAGGTGTCCCTCACGACCACGGCCAGCGAGGGCAGGCGCAAGTTTAGCGGCACCCTCGAGGGCTTCGAGGAGGGCTGCGTCGTCATGACCTGCGACGGCGAGGTCGTCCGGATTCCCCTGGACGAGGTCCGTCGCTGCAAGATAAACCCCAAGATCGACTTCAACCGCAAGCAGTAGGCAGAAAGGATTGGGAGGTCCCACATCATGGCATCAGACATGATCGGCGCGCTCGAGGCGCTCTGCCAGGAAAAGCACATCGACAAGCTCTACCTCATCAGCAGGCTCGAGACCTCACTCGCGAAGAGCTACGCCGACATCCTCAAGCTCGAGTACGGCGCCAAGGTCACGATCGACCGCGAGACGGGCAACATCTACGTCTACGAGCTCGTCCCCAAGGGCGATCCCGATCCGGAGACCGGCGAGTACACGGAGTTCGACGAGCGCGACGTCACGCCCGAGAACACGAGCCGCATCGCCGCCCAGCACGCGAAGAGCGAGATCAACGCCCTCGTGCGCACCGCCGCCCGCCAGCAGATCTACGAGGAGTTCAAGGACCGCGTGGGCGACATCATCAACGGCACCGTCCTCCAGTCGACGCCCGAGTTCGCGATCATCAAGATCCGCGACGGCGTCGAGGCCGAGCTGCCCTACTTCGATTCCAAGCGCCACCCCGACGAGCGCAACGAGCGTCCCGCCGGCGAGCGCTACATGCATGGTCAGCGCATCAAGGCGCTGATCATCGACGTGCGCGATCCCAATTCCACGGTGCAACCGGTGCGCGGCGAGCAGTCGCGTCCCTCCATCGTGGTAAGCCGCACGCACCCCGACCTCATCCGCAGGCTCTTCGAGCTCGAGGTTCCCGAGATCTACGACGGCGTGGTGGAGATCCGCTCCATCGCCCGCGAGCCGGGCGCCCGCTCGAAGGTGGCCGTCTCCTCGCTCGACGAGCGCCTCGACCCGGTGGGCGCCTGCGTGGGCCCCAAAGGCAGCCGCGTGCGCACGGTCGTCTCGGAGCTGCGCGGCGAGCGCGTCGACGTCGTGCCCTGGAGCGACGACCCCGCCCGCTGCGTCGCCGGTGCGCT
>CACZNT010000109.1 GCA_902782635.1 uncultured Coriobacteriaceae bacterium | reverse complement strand
GCCAAGGGCATCATCCACAAGAACCAGGCTGCCCAGCGCAAGAGCGGCGTCGCGAAGCTCGCGAACACGCTCAACAAGTAGCTTCGGGCACATAATCGCACGTTGGCGGGGCGGCTTCGGTCGCCCCGCTTCTCATATGACAAAGGGGACAGTCCCCTTTGTCATGACAAAAGGGACAGGTTCGATTGCCATATGCGATGGGGTTAGCTACAAAACGAAGTATTGCGGCTGAATTCATCGACTCATCGGGTAGCGGCCATCTGCGACCTGCTGATTTGCATCGCAATACCCAGCAAATCCCAAAACTCAACCGCAATACTTCGTTTTGTAGCCATCAATGCGGCGCCAGAGCAGCTCGCAGCTACAGGCAACACGCATCACGACTGCCCGGACGGGCAGCCGTATGACAAAAGGGACTGTCCCCCTTGTCATGACAAAGGGGACAGGCTTGATGCGGGTGACGGGATGTTTGTTCTTAGCTCAGGACGACGCCGCCGAGCCAGCCCCAGCGCGTCGAGACCGTGGTGCTATAGAAGCTGATCCACTCGTCAACGCTGATCGTGCGAATGTAGCCGACGTTGTCCATCATCATGCCATCGCCGATGTAGATGCCGATGTGACCGTAGATACGGCCTGCAGAGGTATGGGAGTGGGTCGAGACGGCCACGATCATGCCCACCTTGAGGGCGCTCTTGTCGGAGCTGTAGCACCAGTTGGCGTACATGTCGCATGCGTCGCCGCCGAAGAAGCCAATGCCGGCGTTGACGAAGACGTTGGTGCACCAGGCCGCGCACCAGCCGAGGCCGGGTGACGGCGTGGAGTAGCAGGCGTTCACGACGGCCCTGGCGGCACCCGTGGCAGAGGACGAATCCTGGCCGCCGCCTGTGGGGATGTTGCTCGCGTTGCCAGAGGCCTCCTGCTCGGCGCGGCGACGCGCCTCCTCGGCAGCGGCAGCTGCGCGCTGTGCGGCGAGGAGCTCCTCGTCGCGCTTGGCCATGAGCTCGGAGACCTCCGCATCGAGGCCCGAGAGGACCTCCTGGACCTCCTTCTGCTTGGCCATCATGTCCTTGAGCTGGGCCTTCTGTTGCTCGTTGAGCTCCTCGAGCTCCGCGCGCTGGCCCTCGAGCGAGGTCTTTTGCTCCTCGAGCGCCGCCTTGTGCTCCTCGAGCTGGAGCCTGCGCTCGTCGAGCTCGGCCTTCACGGCCTTCACGGCGTCGATCATCGCGCGATCGCTCGCGCTGATCTTGTCGAGGTAGTAGATGTTCGAGACGAGCTCCTCGAACGACGAGGACGAGAGCAGGATCTCGAGCAAGCCGGAGTTGCCCGCCTTGTAGGCGCTCGCGACGCGCTTTCCGAGGATCTCCTGATCCTCCTCGAGCTCAACTTCCTTGCGCGCAATGTCTCGCTGCGCCTCGCTGATCTGGTCCTGCGTGGTGTCGATGCCAATCTGGGTCTGGTCGATCTCCGTCTGCTTGACCTCGATGCGCGAGAGCGTATCGGACTGCTCGGCGGAGAGAGCCTCGTACTCGGCATAGATGCCCTCGAGCTGCTCCTGGACGGCGTCATAGCGAGCCTGCGCGTCCTTGAGCTTGGCTTCGGTATCGGTGAGGTCGGCAAGCGCCTGGGCCGGAGCGCCGACCAGGGCAACGCCCAATGCCGTCGCAAGCCCTGCGAACGCCCTGCGCGAGATCGCGCCCATGCGCCTGGGGATAACGCTTCCTTCTATCTGCCGGGACATCGCACGCGCCTCCTTAGATCGGTTGAGCTGCGATTTGCGGCCGTTGCGAGCAAGATTATACCGTGCGCCCCCAGTGTCAAGCTTTCTCCACGTCATCTTCGACTCATGCACACATTGGCGACAATGCCAAGGTAGACGACTGGACAAGTAGGGTACCTCAGGCCGCGCAGGTCCTCACGAAGTACGTGGTGAAAGCACTCGTGGCATCTCCCGACCCCTTGATGGCCTGCTCCAGATCGCCGCATCCCACAAGCGCCCGGACGAGCTCGTCCTCGGAGAAGCTGCGTGCCCAGCGCAGGTGGTTCTTCACGCGCCAGTCAGGGGAGCCGAGCTCGGAGGCGAGGTCTTGCGCCCTCCCCCTGTCGGCCAGCGATTTGGCGCAGATGAGCTCGCGAAAGCGCTGGGCGATCTGCGTCTGCAGGAGCACATGCGCATCATCGGGCATCAGGGAGAAGAGCCTCAGCACGCGCGGCAGGCTGCGCTCGCAAAGGGCATCCACCACGTCCCACCACTTGACCTCCTCGACCCGCGCGACATAGCGCTCGACATCCACCTGCTCTATCGCCTGCTTGCCTGCGAGGAGCTCGGCGAGGGTGGCGATCTGGTTGTCGAGCATGACCGTCGACTCGCCCACGCGACTTATGAGCTCGTCGATGGCGCCGCGGGTAATGCCGATGCCACGCGATTTTGCCATCCTGCCGAGGTATTCGGGAAGCTCCCAGCGCTTCTTGGGCGAGCAATCGACGATGGCCGTCTTGCCCGTGGCCTGGATTGCCTTGTAGAGGCGGGTGTTCTTCGCGAGCTTCGGCGCGTCGACAGCGAAGACGCAGGCCTCGTTCGGGCGAGCGAGGTAGTCTACGAGCGCATCTGACAGCTGCTTTGAGAGCTTGTCCGGCACGTGGAGTATGACGAGCCTGAAATCGCTGCCAAAGGGAAGTGTGCGCAGCGATGAGACGAGCTCCGCGGGGTCGAGGTCGCCAGATGCCGTGCGCTCGTCCATGTTGAAGAGCGCGAAATCGCCCTCCCCCATGCGACGCTTGAGGCGTGCGAGCGCAGCCTCGCGTTTGAGCTGGTCGCCGCCCACTATGAGATAGGCAGGGCCAAGGGCCCCCTTCGCCGTTGCGGGCATGATGCCTCCCTTCGACCCCCAATCATAGGCCAATGAGTCGATTGGCTACGTCCCCACTGACTCATTTCATGACCACTATGCCGTCACGCGCAGGGCGGACGTCCACATCACCAGCGTCCATCGTGCACATGAAGAGCGACCCCGCATCCTCGATCGTCTCGACGCATGTGGGGCTGGGATGCCCATATTCGTTATCCCTGCCCGCGCTCGCGACGCTCACCTCGGCATCGAGCTCCGCCGCTTGCGCGGGGCTCAGGGATTGCTCGGAGCCGTGATGACCCAGCTTGAGGAGGTCAATGTCCCCCACCTCCCCGGCGGCGAGCAGCGATGCGAGCTCCTGGGACTCGGCATCGCCGGTGAGAAGCGCCCGCATGCTCGACGAGCCATCCGCATAGCAAGCCAAGAGCTGCACGGAGTGCGCGTTCTCGGTGCCATCTACCTGGTCATTCGGCCACACCACGCGAAGCTCGAAACGTCCCACCCGCAGCACGTCGCCATGGGCGATCTGCGCGACCTCGTCGTCGTCAAGCCAGGGCAGGAGCTCTAGGGCCGTCGCTAGTGAACCCGAGGCCATCAAGACCTTCCCCGCTCCCATGCTCGAGGCGATGTCATCGAGCCCGCCGTAATGGTCGTCGTGCCAGTGGGTGATTAGGACGCCATCGAGGTGCAGCACGTGCTGACGGGCCAGCGCCCCCATGACGGCGTTGCCCGGACCGCAATCGACGAGCAGGGCAGATGGGCCGTCCTGCACGAGTATCGCATCGCCCTGGCCAACGTCCAGCACCACGATTCGCGCGGGCGCGAAGAAGCGCCATGCTATGAGCAGAACCGCGAGGGGGACGAATATCGCCGCCAGGCAAGCCCTCGCTTGGACGCGGCTGACATCAGGCCAGGCGATTATCAGCGCAAGCGACGCCGCGAGGAGGAGCACGCCAGCTCCGATGCCCGCATTAGGCGAAACCGGTATGGATGAACCGGGTGCCGAGGCGAGGAATCGCGCGAGTATGACGATCGCCTTGCAATCCAACTCAGCGAGCATGAGCAGCGCAGCACCCACTGGGGGCGCTCGGATGAGCAGCATGGCGCAGACGCCGAGGGCGATGGCAAGCGTGGCAGGCATGGCGAGCAAGACGCTGGCGATGGGACCCACGGGAGATATGACGGAGAAGGCCTGCGCGACCAGCGGAAGGGCGGCAAGCTGGGCCGTGCACGATGCTCCAAGCGCCGATGTGAGACTGCCGGCGCGCTTCGCCGCCTCGCGTCGCAGCGAGGAAGGCAGGAGGCGGGGCATCCGAGCTGGAAGGCAAGCCCTGCCCAGCATGCAGGAAACATATGGGGCGAGAAGGATGAGAGCGCAGACCGTGAGCACCGATAGTGCGAAGCCGAGGTCGAAGAGGATCAGCGGATCCACGAGCATCATCGCAAGCGCCGCCGCGCCCAGTGCCGAGAGCGCATGATGGCGCCTTCCCATGAGCTGCGACGCAATGGATGCCGCCAACATGGCCCATGCCCTCATGGCGCTGGGAGGACAGCCGCAGAGCAAGGCAAAGCCGCCTGTGGCCGCGAGCTGCAGGGCCGCCACGGCGCGCATCTCCGCTCCGAGCCAGGTCGATAGCCTACCAACGAGCATTGCGACCACCATCAGGTGCGTTCCCGACACCGCCACGAGATGGGCCACGCCGACGCGAGAGAACAGCTCGTCGAGGCCCCGCTGCCTGAGCCCATCCCGCCAGCCAAGGCACATCGCGGAAAGCAGGGCACGCCCGTCGGAGCTTACCGGATCGATCGTCTCGAGGGTGCGCTCGCGCCAGCCCCGAAGCGTTCCCAAGACGCCGCCTGAGTGCTCGCAACTCAGCATCTGCCTCACGCGCACGCTGCCCGAGATTCCCCGCAAGCTGCTCGTCTTGCCCCAGTCGCTGACGTCATTGGGCGCAAATACGCCCACGCAGCGGATTCTGCTCCCGATTCCCAGGGGCTCCGAGCACGAGAGCCACACCTCGGCATCGACCCCGTCTGCACGCGCTCGCGCTCTGCAGCGCACGCCATACTCGTTCGTCGCGGGGTCGGAGATTGCTTCCAGCTCCCAGGTGGACACCGGCTGCGCGGCAAGCGCCCGTGCTGCCGCATCGACCGCATCCAGGCGCACGTCGCACATCGTCCAGCCGAGCACCACAATCGCCATCCAGCAGAGCATGAGGGGCAAGCGGTCGCGCTCGCCTCGCACGAATGACCACGTCACCAACAGCACGCACACGAGTGTCACTCCCACCGCAAGAGCAGGCAGACTGCTCTGCGGCAGGTAGGCCCGTCCCACAACCCCGCAGGAGAGGGCGACGAGGGCATGAAGCGGCAGCGGGATCGAGGGCTGCTCGGGAAGATATGGTCGCTCAGACCGTGACAAGGCTCTCCAATCTCGCGAACTTCTTCTCGCCGATGCCGCTCACGCGCATGAGGTCCTCTGCGCAGGTGAAAAGTCCATTTTCCTCGCGGTCGCGAATGATTGCCTCCGCCGTGCGCTCCCCTATTCCCGGAAGCTCCTGCAGGAGCGCGGCATCGGCCGTGTTCAGGTTGATGAGCCCGGCAGCGCTGCGCCCGGCCGACGCCGAGGCATCAGGTGCGGCTACGGCAACCTGCTCCTCGCCCTCACGCTGCACGTGCACCTTCTGGCCGTCCTCTAAGCGTGCCGCCAAGTTGAGCGATGCCGTCTCCGCGTCTTCGGTAAGACCGCCTGCCGCATCGATGGCATCTGCGATTCGGAGGCCCTCGCCCTCGAGCTCGATGAGCCCCGGAGCTGCCACCGCCCCATCGACATGCACGACTATCCGCTCAGGAGCCTCTTGAGCAGCGGCATCGCCCTCAGCGGGCGCCGGCTCGGCCTCCGATGCGCCATCCGCAGGCTCCGCAAGCTGCGCAGGCTCCTCGCCAGCCGCCCTCTCCACGACAAGCCCGGAAGCACGCGGGCGAGCCCAAAGCGCCGCCATGCCCACGACCAGGCAGACGGCGCAGAGCGCCACCAGCGAGCGCGGTTGCACCTCGAGCCCAAGGCTCCTCGCAGCTGATCTTCGTCTTCTCTGTGCCATGCACACCTCCCGCTTCCATGATGGGAGGTGGCGAGACGTCACGGGAAAATTGGCAAAGATTCTCAAACGCGCGCTGACAAGAATCTGCGCTAATCTGACAAACTCTGTCGTAATGCCTGCTCAGAGCCTATGTCTTTGAATGGATGAATAAGAGGGCGATTACCGCTCGCCGAAATTCGCAGGGCCGAGCTCGTTGTGCCACGTGCGCATCGAGCGGGGCGGACGGTAGGAGGCGCAGGTGTCGAAGTCGACGTACTCGATAGCCTCGACCAGCGAGGAGATCATCGCCTCATGGTCGAAGAGCTCCCAGGCCTCGTGCACCTCATCCAGGCGCGCATGCGTCTCCGGCCTGCGCGGCATGAAGAGCGTGCAGCAGTCGTCGACGCTCTCGCTCGAGAGCTCGTAGGTCCCGATGGCCTGTGCGCGCGCCATGATCTCCTGCTTGTCGGAGCCGATGAGCGGGCGAAGCACCGGCATGTCCACCACCTCGTTGACCGCGGTTATGTTGTCGAGCGTCTGCGAGGCAACCTGACCCAGCGACTCGCCCGTGACGAGGGCCTTTGCGCCCTCGATGTGGGCCAGGCGCTCGGCCACCGCGAGCATGATGCGGCGGTACATGATGATGCGGAGGCTCTGGGGCACCGCGAGAGATATCTCGCGCTGAGAGGCCCCGAAGGGCACGACGTAGAGCCTCGAGGCAATCCCCGAGGGCGCAAGTGCGCGCATGATGTCCTGGCAGAGGTACTCGCTGGTATCCGAGGTCATGGGGCGGCCCGAGAAGTGGATGGGGATGACGGTCGCACCCCTCCTGCCCACCATCCAGGTGGCGACCGGCGAGTCGAAGCCGCTCGAGAGCAGGCTCACCACCTTGCCCGCCGTGCCAACGGGAAGACCGCCGACACCCGGCTCGGATGTGGCGTACACGTAGACGTCCGATTGCACGACGTTGACGTACACGATGACATCGGGATGGTGCATGAGCACTTGCTTGTCGGGGAAGCGCTCGCAGAGGGCGGAGCCCACGAGGCGGTTGATGTCGATGGTGTGCAGCGGGTAATCGGTGTTCGACCTGCGCGCATGCACCTTGAAGCTCTCGAAGTTGCCCGCCTCGGCGAGCGCGGTGATGGCGGCGTCGCAATACTCCTGCTCATCCCGCTCGCAGCGATAGGCTACAGACGAGCGTGCCACGCCGGGCACCTGGCGCACGGCCTCGAAGATATCCCGCACGACCCGCTCGTCGGCGAGCTCCACGAGGAGGTGTCCGGAAATGCGACGTATTCTCTCTATGGGATAAGGCCTCAGCGCATGCCGAAGGTTTGCGACGAGCTGGTTCTCGAAGCTGGCGCGGTTCTTGCCCTTGAGGCCAACCTCGTGGTAGTGGACGAGGCAGACGGGCGTGGGCATGGCGTGCTAGTCCTCGGAGGTCACGTATCCCTTGACGGAGGTCTCGTACTCCTCGTGCACGAAGCCGAGCGTGTCCGACTGGATCTCGGCCATGGCGATGGAGACGGGGTCCTTGCCGGACATCACGGTGGTGATGTCGTCGGTCTCCTGGATGGCGGTCACGCGGAGGTGCTGGCCGCGCAGCATGTTGTTGATGTCGCACGCGCGCCTCGAGGCGATGGAGCACAGCAGGAACGGGTTGTGCTCGGTCTTCTCGAGGAGGGTGTCAATCTCGGGCTTGATCACTGACATCTTGGAAAAGCTCCTTGCTGTTCTCGTATCGGTCGATGACGGACATGAGCTCGGAAACAGCCTCGTCGAGATCGTCGTTGACGATGACCTCGTCGTAGCTTCCCTCGAGCTCGAGCTCGCGCTTTGCCGTCGCGAGGCGGATCGCGAGCTCGTCTTCGTCTTCGGTGGCCCTCCCGCGCAGGCGCTCCACGAGCACCTCCATCGAGGGCGGGGCGATGAACACGAGCACCGCATCCTCGTAGACGTCGCGCACGCTCAGCGCGCCATGGACGTCGAGCTCGAGGATGAGCGACTGCCCATCTCCCAATCGGGATGTGACCTCGTTCCTGAGCGTCCCATAGCGATGGTCGTGGACGTTCGCCCACTCGAGGAACTCGCCCTCGTCTATGAGACGGGTGAACTCATCGTCGCCCAGGAAGTGGTAGGAGACCCCATCCACCTCGCCCTCTCGCGGAGGGCGCGTAGTTGCAGAGACCGTCAGGCCGAGTTCCGGGCGTTGCTCTCTCACTGCCGTGATGAGCGTGCCCTTCCCCGCACCTGACGGTCCTGATACTACGAATAACCTTGGTGTTCTAGACACCGTGAACCAGGCGTCGGTACTACTTGGAGAGCGCCTCGATGAGCTGCTCGCGCTGGCGAGCGCCCAGGCCCTTGACGCGACGAGTGGCGGAGATGCCGAGATCATTCATGATCTTGGAGGCCTTGGCCTTGCCATAGCCGGGGAGAGCCTCAATGAGGGCGGAAACCTTCATGCGCTCGGCGATGGGATCATCGGAGTTGAGCACGTCAACGAAGGACACCTTGCCGTTCTTGATGTTCTCGCGAAGCTCAGCGCGGGCGTGACGGGCAGCCGCTGCCTTCTCGAGTGCCGCCTTGCGCTGCTCAGCAGTGAGTTCAGGAAGGGCCATTTTTCCTCCAAACATAGGGTACTTTCCTTACCTTCCCCTCGCTCCCGAGGGGTTCATGCAAGCACATAGTGTGACAATCAGCGACGCCTTTTGCAAGCGTTTTCAAAAGATTACGTGCGATTTTGCCAGCTAATCCACAAGATTTGAGCCATATTGCCCTCTTTCCCCGAGAAATATGCCGCCCAGCGTCACCTCAGAGCGCGGAATCGATTTCAGAAACGATGGCGTCGAAAGCCTCCCGGGGATTGGGCGCGGCGGTAATCGGCCTGCCAATCACGAGGTGGCTGGCACCATCCGAGAGCGCCTTCGCAGGCGTCGCCACGCGCTTCTGATCGCCCAGCGAGGCATCGGCGGGCCTCACCCCCGGCGTCACGATGAGGGCATCATCCCCCAGAAGCGACCTCATCCGCGCTGCCTCCATCGGCGAGCACACGATGCCGTCGGCGCCCGCCCCATAGGCGACGCTCGCCAGCCTCGAGACCTCCTCCTCGAGCGGAAGCGTCACGCCGATCTCTCCCAGCGCCTCCTGGTCCATGCTCGTGAGCACGGTGATGGCGACGATCTTCGTGCGCTCATCTCGGTCGGCTGCCGCCGCCTCGACGCCCTCGCGGGCTGCCGCCACCATCGCCGAGGTGCCCAGCGCATGCACGGAGAGCAGGTCGGCCCCAGCGCGCGAGGCGGACTCGGCAGCACCCCTCACCTGATGCGGGATGTCGTGGAGCTTGAGGTCGAGGAACACCTTGAGCCCGCGCTCGTGCATGGCCGCCACGATCTCGGGCCCGCAGGCGTAGTAGAGCGTCATGCCCACCTTCACCCAGCTCGCAGCCCCTCCAAGCGAGTCTGCCAGGGCAAGCGCCTCCTCGCGGCCGCAGTCGAGCGCGGTGATGATGCGACCCCTTGCGTCTACCATATGAAGCCTCCTCTGAGCTCGTCGATGCTGGCCGCCCCCTGCGAGGCGGCCCACTCGGCCAGGCCAGCCGCAACCTCGGCGGCAGCCATCGGATTGCTAAGGTTTGCCGTTCCCACGGCCACGCAGCTCGCCCCCGCAAGGACCATCTCCGCGGCGTCATCGGCGCATTCGATGCCACCGATTCCGCAGATGGGAAGCGCGCACGCCTGCGCTGCCTCCCACACCATACGCACGGCGATCGCGTGAATGGCAGGGCCTGACACACCCGCCGTGGGCCGCGACACGCGGCTCCTGCGGGTCCTCACGTCTATTGCCATGCCCGGGATGGTGTTGATGAGCGAGAGCGCATCTGCGCCGGCAGCCTCGCATGCGCGCGCCACCTCCGCAGGCGAGACCGGCGCCATCTTGACGATAAGTGGGCGGCTCGTCCTGTCACGCACGGCCCGCACCACGCCTGCGGCCCCTTCCGGCGTCGACCCCATCGCAGCGCCGCCCGCATCCACGTTGGGGCAGCTCACGTTGAGCTCGATTCCGGAAGCATAGGGCATGAGCTCCTCGTAGAGCTCCACCGCCTCGACATACTCGGAAACCGAATGGCCCGCAGCCTGCACGATCACGCGGCAGCCCCGCTCCTCGAGACCACGGAGGTACTCGCCGTGCTCTGAGACGAGCGCGCGGATGCCGGGGTTCTGGAGTCCCACGGCATTCATGAGGCCCGAGGGGAGCTCGGCGAGCCTCGGTGCGGGATTCCCCTGCCAGGGCACCGCAGAGCAGCCCTTGCAGGTAACGGACCCAAGCGTCTCCCCCACATCGAAGAAGGGCTCGAACTGCTCGCCGAAGCCGAAGGTGCCGGATGCGACGCCAACGGGGTTGCGCATCTTGATGCCGCCGAAGTCGACGGCCATGGAGCACGCGCTCACCATGCCACCTCCCGTGCATCGAAGACGGGACCATCCGTGCAGCACGAGGCGTAGCCGCCGGTCGCAAGCTCGACGTTGCAGCAGTTGCACACGCCGAAGCCGCATCCCATGAGCCGCTCGAGCGATACCTGGCACGCGATGCCCGCCTCGCCGGCGATCTTCGCGACGCCCGCCATCATCGGCGTCGGGCCGCACGAATACGCCTGCGCATACGGACCCTCGTCGATCAGCGACTGCATGACGTCAGTAACGAAGCCCGCATGCCCCTCGCTCCCATCGTCGGTCGCGATCTTTACGCCCGCAATCGAGCGAAGCGCCTCGACCTCATCGCGCACCAGCAGCTCGGCAGTCCTCGCGCCGATGACGACGTCGCAGCCGCGGCCAGCTGCATACAGCATCTCGCAGGCGGCCACGATGGGCGGAAGCCCGACGCCACCTGCCACGAGCAGGCACCTCCCGTCCGCATCCGGCAGCTCCCAGCCCTGCCCACATGGGCCGACCACCGAGAGCATCGCGCCCGCCTCGACGCACGCGAGCCGCTCCGTGCCCTCGCCCACCACGGCGAAGATCAGCTCGATGCTGCCATCGCCATTTGCACGCGAGAACGAGAGCGGAATCCGCAAGATGTGCGACCCGTCGCCCGGCACCGCTATCTGCATGAACTGCCCAGGCAAGATGGATGCCGCCAGCTCGCCCGACTCGATGACGAGGCGCATGGTGTCGCGCGCACATGGCTCGCATGAGCGCACGCGCGCCTCATGCACCCTCAACCCAGGAGAAACTCCCATGATCACCCTCCGTGTAAGCCTCAGGGGCCCTCGCCCACGGCTCCTTCCCCGGCTCAGTCCTCGACCAAGGGCGGGCCTGCGGGGTGTCGCCGGGAAAGGCCCGTGGGCAGGCGCTCGTGCGGAAGGCGCGTCTTCCCGCAGCCGCGTCCTTTGCGGCGAGGACTGCGCGCCGTGCACGAGCGCCTGCCTGACCCCTACTGCACGACGCCTTCCGACAGCACGTGCTTGCCTGCCACGAAGACGTCCGTGGCGGCACCGACGAGCGAGGCGCCCATGAAGGCGCTGTTCTTGGACTTGGACTCGAAGTAGTCGGCCGTGACCTCCACCTTGGCCTCCGGGTCGATGAGCGTGAGGTCGGCCTGCGAGCCCTCCTCGAGCTTGACCGGCGTCAGGCGCAACACCTCGCGCGGGTTCACCGCCATGACCTCCACGAGCCTCGTCCAGCTCATCTTGCCGGTCTTCACCAGCTTGGTGACCATGAGCGGAAGCGACGTCTCCAGGCCGATGGTGCCGAAGAAGGCGATCTCCCGCTCGCAGTCCTTCTCGTGTATGGCGTGCGGGGCGTGGTCGGTCACCAGGCAGTCAATCGAGCCGTCGAGGATGCCCTCGACGAGCGCCTCGGCATCGCTTGCCAGGCGCAGCGGCGGGTTCATCTTGAGGTTCGTGTCATAGGCGTTCGTGATGTCCTCCTCGCAGAGGAAGAGGTGGTGAGGGGTTACCTCGCAGGTCACGGGCAGGCCCTCCGCCTTGGCGGCGCGCACCATCTCGAGGCCCTTCGCCGTGGAGATGTGCGCGATGTGGAGCGCGCATCCGGTGAGGCGGCAGAGCTCGATGTCACGGTAGATCTCGAGCTCCTCGCCAAGCGCGGGCCAGCCGAACATGCCGAGGCGCGTGCTCGCGCGGCCCTCGTTGATGACGCCGTTCACGGTGAGGCTCTCCACCTCGCAGTGTGCGATCGCCACGCGGTCGAACTGGCTCACGTAGTCCATGCAGGTGCGCATAATACCGGCGCTCTGCACGCCGTGGCCGTCGTCGGAGAAGGCGCAGGCGCCCTCCATCACCATGTCGCCGATCTCGGCCAGCGCCTCGCCCTCCTGGTCGCGCGTGAGCGCTCCAATGGGCCTCACGTGCACGAGGCCGGCGGCGTGCGCGCGGTCGATCTGGTAGCGCACCTCGGCTCCGGTGTCGGTGACCGGGTCGGTGTTGGGCATCGTGGCCACGTCGGTGAAGCCACCGTGGACCGCCGCGCGGCTGCCCGTCTCGATGGTCTCCTTGTACTCGAAGCCGGGATCGCGGAAGTGCACGTGCATGTCCACG
>CACZNT010000108.1 GCA_902782635.1 uncultured Coriobacteriaceae bacterium | reverse complement strand
CTGGGCCAGCCCGCCACCACGCTCTCGGGCGGCGAGGCGCAGCGCGTGAAGCTCGCCAAGGAGCTCCACCGCACGCAGACGGGCAAGACCTTCTACATCCTCGACGAGCCCACGACGGGCCTGCACTTCGACGACGTGCGCCAGCTCATCGAGGTACTCCAGCGCCTGGTGGACGTGGGCAACACGGTGCTCGTGATCGAGCACAACCTCGACGTCATCAAGGTGGCCGACCGCGTGCTCGACCTCGGCCCGGGTGGCGGCGACGCCGGCGGGCGCGTCGTGTGCTACGGCACGCCGGAAGACGTTGCCGACTGCGCCACGAGCTACACGGGCGCCTTCCTCGGCCCCATCCTCGAGCGCGACCGCGCACGCGCGGCCGCCAGGGGGTAGCGGACGTGGCCAGGCGCGCCAAGCAGGACAAGACCAACGCCATGCGCGAGCTCGAGCGCGCGGGCGTCGCCTTCGAGGCGCTCTCCTACGAGGTGGGGGAGGATGATGGCCATGAGCTGGGGCTCTCGATAGCCGAGGCCCTGGGGCAGGACCCGGATGCTGCCTTCAAGACGCTCGTCACCACCACCCCCTCGGGCGGGCACGTGGTGTGCTGCATACCCGTGGCCTGCGAGCTCGACCTCAAGCGCGCGGCTGCGGCGGCGGGGGAGAAGACCCTGACGATGATGCACGTGTCCGACCTCGAGGCCGCGACGGGCTACGTGCGCGGCGGGGTGTCGCCCGTCGGGATGCGCAAGCGCTATCCCACGCTCATCGACGAGACTGCTACGCTGTACCCGGAGATATCCATCTCGGGCGGGCGCAAGGGGCTCTCGCTCGTGCTCGATCCCGAGGCGCTGGCGGAGTTTGCCGGCGCGAAGTTCGCGGACATCGTGAGGGGAGGCTAGATGGCAGGCGATGGCTCGAAGGCACGCGCGGTTCTCGACGCGCAGGTCGAGGCCGCAAGCTCCCCCGAGGTCGCCACGGAGGCGAGCGTCGGGCGCTCGGCTGCGCTCATGAGCGTGCTCGTCATCATCAGCCGCCTCACGGGGTTTCTCCGCACCTGGGGCCAGGCCTACGCGCTGGGCGTCACCATCACCGCGAGCTGCTACTCCGTCGCAAACAACCTGCCCAACCAGCTCTACGAGCTCGTGATAGGCGGGATGCTCGTGACGGCGTTCCTGCCGGTCTACCTCTCGGTGAAGCGCGAGCGCGGAGACGAGGCCGCAAGCGACTACACCTCGAACCTCGTCACCATCGTGCTCCTGCTCATGGGGGCGGTGACGGTCCTCGGGCTCGTCTTCGCCCGCGAGGTGGTGTTCACCCAGTCGTTCAACGCCAGCTCCGACTTCGACGTCGACCTCACGGTGTACTTCTTCCGCTTCTTCGTGATAGAGGTGGTGCTCTACGCGCTCTCGTCGGTGTTCTCCGGCGTCCTCAACGCCGAGCGCGACTACTTCTGGAGCTCGGCGGCGCCCATCTTCAACAACTTCGTCACCACGGCGTCCTTCTTGGCCTACGCCTTCCTCGTGGACTCGAATCCGCAGCTCGCCCTCGTGATCCTCGCGCTGGGCAACCCGCTGGGCGTGCTCGTGCAGGTGGTCATGCAGATGCCGAGCCTTCGCAAGCACGGCATCCGCCTGCGCCTGCGCCTCGACCTCGCCGATCCCGCTCTCAAGGACACGCTTGCCATCGGCGTCCCCTCGCTCGTGGTGATGGCGTGCTCCTTCGTCACGGTGTCGGTGATGACGAGCTCGGCGCTGGCCTGCACCCCGCTCGGCGCCTCGGTGTCCTACTACGCGCGCCTCTGGTACACGCTGCCCTACGCCATCCTTGCCGTCCCTATCACGACGGCCATGTTCACCGAGCTCTCCTCGGCGCGCGCGGCAGGCGACGAAGCGGCCTTCAAGCGCGGCATCACCGGCGGCATCGGGCGCGTCGTCTTCCTGATGGTGCCGTTCATGATGTACCTCGTGGTGTTCGCCGGGCCGCTCATCCAGCTCCTCTCCGCGGGACGCTTCTCCGAGGAGGGCGTGGCCCTCACGGTGGGCTACCTGCGCGCGCTCGCGCTCTCGCTGCCGTTCTACGCGGTGTGCATGTACCTGCAGAAGGTGTGCTCGTCGATGCGCAGGATGGGGCTCTACGCCACCGCGAACGTGGTGGCCGCCATCGTCCAGGTGGGCATCTGCCTCATGGGCGACCGGCTGCACCTGCCCATCGAGAACGTCGCCCTCTCGTCTCTTGCCTTCTTCGTGGCAGTTGACGTGGTTACGCTGCTCTTCCTGCAGAGGAACCTCGACGGCATCGGGCTGCGTTCGATGGCGATGTCGCTTGTGCGCGGCGTGGCGCTCGGCCTGGCGGGTGCCGCCGTGGGCTTTGCCGTCATCCGCTTCGTGGTGCCGCTCCTGCCGCTGGGCGAGGGCCTCGTAGGCGCGCTGATCGGAATCGTGGCAGGCGGCATCCCCGCGGTGCTCACGACCTTCGGCCTGGCCGTCGGCCTGGGCGCCCCCGAAGCGCAGATCGTGCGCACGCTCTTGGCGCGGCTGGGTCGCTAGCAAGGCGAGGGCGAGGCCCGAGAGCTGCGGTGTCTCGATGGGCGAGCCTGCGCAGGCCTACGTCAAGGGCGCCGAGCAGGGGATGGCCGAGGGTGACAGGGCAAAGGCCGAGGGCCGTGAGGTAAACTGAGGCTGCACGGCATGAATGGCGGCTCCAGGGGGTGGCCCGCATGGACCTGAGCAATCTGCCCGACGACCTCAAGCAGCGCGTTCGCGCATGCGAGAGCGAGGATGAGCTTCGCGCCCTCGCGGAGCAGGAGGGCATCGAGCTCTCCGACGAGCAGCTGGCAGCCATCGCCGGCGGCACCGATTGGTCGTGCCTGACGCTCAAGTGGGAGTGCGACGGCTACAGCCCCTCCGACCCCATCTAGCCCATGTCTTCCGTCGACGTCATCCCTGCGGGCAGCGGCGCGAGGCCGCTGATGGAAACCAACGTCTACAGCGTGAGGGGGAGGGTGCTCGTCGTGGGCGCGTGCCTCCCCGAGGTGTGGCCCGAGGCCTACCGGAGCCTCGAGGCCGAGGCCGACCAGACCTACGCGCTCTGCCTGGAGACCACCCACATCAACATGGCCGTCACGAAGCTCTCGGCCATCTTCGGGACCGGTCAGGTGGAGAAGATGACCTTCGCCTCGGTGGACAGGTCGCCGCATTGCACGCAGATGCACTACATCATGCACGAGATCGAGCGCACGCTGCCGGAGCACGTCCCGGTGGAGCACTACGTCGTCGTTGACGGCGAGCTGGTGGAGGTCTCCGAGGAGGCCATCGACCTCTCCAAGTCGCTCGCGCGGCTTTCGCGCCAGTAGGGGTTTGCGATAATGTCGGGGCAGCGTGCAGGATCATCGGCAGAGGGAGCTACGCGACAGGCCATGGATGATAACGTCGAGTATCAGATCTTCGTCGGCTGCACCGACTCCGAAACGCGCGACGAGATCGTCGGCCAGCAGGAGCTCGGCGAGCTGGTCACCCAGTTCATGAGCAGGAACCAGGTCGACTTCTCGATGCTGAGCGTCAAGGGTGGATACCTCCACGAAGACGGTGAGTACCTCACGGAGGACACCATTTGCGTGAACATCGTCGGGGCATCCGAGCGCGAGATCGTGAGGCTTGCACGGAGTCTGTCGATGTTCATGAACCAGGAGACTGCCATGGTGGTGCGGCACTCCCTCAAGACAGGGCTGCGTTGAGGTGCGACATGGGCGATAACGTTCTGTTCGAGAGCGGCGTCAGGTACGAGGTGTTCGTCGGCCTCAAGGACAAGGACAACTACCAGGAGCTCCTCACCGTCGATGACTTCATGCGCATGCTGACGGAGATCTGCACGGAGAAGGAGATCAGCTTCTCCATGCTCACGCAGCTGGGCGGCTATTCCCACAACAAGGGCTATACGACCGAATCCAGCCTGAGGGTGGTCATCATCGGCATCGACGAGCGCGAGGTTCTGCTTCTGGCGGACAGGCTCAAGCAGGCGATCAACACCGATACGGTCCTCGTGACGAAGTCGGAGATCGAGTACTGCTTCCTGTAGCCCTCGCGCATTCCCATGCCATGCCAATGCTGGGAAAACACCCTAGGTAGACCTATGGGACTCTGAACCGGATGGTCTCTCGAATCCCGATGTCACCCGAAACACCCTAGGTAAACCTATGGGACTTTGGGGTGGGAGGTCCCGTGGATGACACCGTCACCCAGAACACCATAGGTAAACCTATGGGACTTCGGCCGGGATCGTTCGGAATGGGCTCCCGTCGAGAACACCACGTCGACGCTGGGAATTCCCTATTACGTCATTGTTTCGATTGGCCCCGAGTGGTAGCTAATCGGCCGTGAGTGGTTGAGAATTTGTTCTCAACGCCGCCCGCACGGGTAGCCAGACACTCCGAAGGAGGAACACGATGGGCAAGAATTCGCTTTCGAGAAGGAACTTCGTACAGCTGCTTGGTGCTACGGGCGTCATGAGCATCGCCACCATGGCCGGCTGCGGCAACTCCGATTCCGCCGATTCCGGCTCCGCAGATTCCGAGGGCTCGGCAGACTCCGCCGACTCCGGCAGCTCCGCGGCTGCAGGCGCCGCCTTCAAGCTCGGCCACATCGGCCCGCTCACCGGCGCCGCTGCCATCTACGGCAACGCCACCCAGAACGGCGCCACGATCGCCGTCGAGGAGATCAACGCCGAGGGCGGCACCGTCCAGTTCGAGCTCAACTCGCAGGATGACGAGCATGACCCCGAGAAGTCGGTCAACGCCTACAACAACCTGAAGGACTGGGGCATGCAGATCCTCGTGGGGACCACCACGACGACCCCCTGCGTGGCCGTCTCCTCCGAGACCAACGCCGACCGCATCTTCCAGCTCACCCCGTCCGCCAGCTCGGTCAACGTGATCGGCGGCGAGGAGATCGGCGCCGACAACCCGCGCAAGGACAACGTCT
>CACZNT010000107.1 GCA_902782635.1 uncultured Coriobacteriaceae bacterium | reverse complement strand
CGTAAGCCATTCCATCGATCTCGTCCAGCGCATCTGCGATCGCGTCGCATGGATCGAGAAGGGCAAACTCCGCATGGTGGGGCCGACCGACGAGGTGCTCACCGAATACCGAAAGCTTGGAGCGTGATTCGGATGTCCGACCAGTCCAAGGCCATCGTCGAGGAAGGCGTAGACGTCACGGTCGTGCTGCCGTGCTATAACGCGCTTCCGTTCCTCGAGCAGGCCATCACCTCTGCGTGCATGAACGATCGCATCAACCTTGAGGTCCTCGTGGTGAACGACGGCTCGAAGGACGATTCGCTCGAGGTGATGCGCGCGCTCGAGGCGAAGGATCCGCGCATCCGCGTGATCGACAAGCAGAACCAGGGCTATGGCGCCACGATGAATCGTGGCTTCGACGAGGCACGCGGAACCTACCTGGCCATCCTCGAGCCCGATGACTGGGTGAATCCGCACATGTACGACGACCTCTTCGAATATGCGATGAGCTTCGGCCTCGAGACGCCGCCCGACATCGTGAAGGGTCCCTACACGCGCGTCTGGATGCCCGAGACGCCGCAGCAGAAGTTCTACAACTGCTCTTACTACGGTCGCGTCAACCCCGGCAAGCAGCCCTTCCGTCTCGTCGACGAGCCGCGCCTCATTCAGCATCACCCCTCCATCTGGTCGGCCATCTACCGGCGCGACTTCATCCGCGACAACAACATCCGCTTCAAGGAGGTTCCCGGAGCCGGATGGGTGGACAACCCCTTCCTCATCGAGACGCTCTGCCGAGCAGAGACGATCGTCTACCTCGACAAGCCCTACTATTGCTACCGCGAGGACCTTCCCACCTCCAGCTCTGCGCTGAGGGCGAACACGCTTCCCGTGGAGCGCTGGCACGACATGGCCGATGTGCTCGACCGCCTCGGCGTAGATGACGAGGGGATTTGGAAGTCGTTTGGCGTCATTGCCTTCCGCTATGCGAGCGGCCTCATCCGCGACGGTGCCCTGGAGGACGACGGGCTCAAGGCTCTGATGGCAACCATGTTCGAGCGGCTGGGCCGCGAGCGGATCCTCGCCATCCCCAACGTCGCCCCCAAGTTCAAGGCAACGGCGCTCGAGATGATAGGGGAGGAGCCGCCCGCCATCTCTGGGGCGAGCTATCGTGATGCCCTCGTGAAGGAGTTCTTCTACACTTGGCGCACGAACGGTCTTCCCTTCGCGCTCTCCCGCATCAAGATGTTCTTGGATGACAGGGGCATCATCAAGTATGCGGGGGATCCCACCAAAACCCGCTCCGCCAGCATCTAAGAACGCCTTGTCGTTTGTGAATTAGAGACCATCCTTTCCCATAGCTTTGGAAAGTGTGGTAGAGTCAGCTTGACCTTTAAGCGCGGTACGAGATGCCCGCAAGGCCAGTAGCATAGACGTAGCAGCAACATGTGCCTTCTGAGCAAGCCTCGCACCGCGCCCGGTGCAGGCTGTTTTTTTGCGAAAGGAGCGCCATGGAGTTGAGACGCAAGGCATCCATCATGGATGAGACGGCGATGCGGAGAGCCATCACGCGCATCGCGCACGAGGTCATCGAGCACAACGAGGGCATCGACTCCGTCGCCATCGTCGGCATCCACCGTCGTGGCGTGCCCCTGGCCCGCCTTCTGGCCGACGCCATCGAGAGCATCGAGGGGACCCGCCCCGCGCTCGGCACGCTCGACATCAGCTTCTACCGAGACGACATCGGCCGCTCTATCGCGCCCGTCGTCCACGACACCGACATCCCCTTCGAGCTCGACGGCTGCAACGTCGTCCTCGTCGACGACGTCCTCTACACGGGCCGCACCATCCGCTCGGCCCTCGACGCGCTCATGGACTACGGCAGGCCCAAGACGGTCCAGCTGGCGGTGCTCGTCGACCGTGGCCACCGCGAGCTTCCCATTCGCGCCGACTACGTGGGCAAGAACGTGCCCTCTTCGGCAGCCGAGGAAGTGCGCCTGCTCATCGAGCCCATCGACGACGTCAACGCCGTGGAGATTTGGGAATCCGCAGGGGAGGGGGACGAGTAATGCTTTCCGTCAAGCACCTCATGGATACGAACAGCCTCACGGCCGACGACATCACGCAGATCCTCGACACGGCCCGCTCGTTCGCATCGGTGAACAACGCACGCGTCATCAAGAAGGTCCCGGCGCTGAGGGGCCGCACCATCGTGAACCTCTTCCTCGAGCCCTCGACGAGGACGCTCAAGAGCTTCGAGCTCGCCGAGAAGCGCCTCTCCGCCGACTCCATCTCCATGGGCGGCTCCACCTCGTCGGTTGTGAAGGGTGAGAGCCTGGCTGACACCATCCAGACCATCGACGCGATGAACGTCGACATGTTCGTCTGCCGTGCGCGCCTCGCTGGCACGCCCGCGAAAATCGCCGAGAACACCGACGCCATCGTCATCAACGCCGGCGACGGCAAGCACCAGCATCCCACGCAGGCGATGCTCGACCTCTACACCATCCGCGAGGAGTTCGGGCACCTTGACGGTCTCAAGGTGGCGATCGTCGGCGACCTGGCGCACAGCCGCGTGTG
>CACZNT010000106.1 GCA_902782635.1 uncultured Coriobacteriaceae bacterium | reverse complement strand
ACGAGGGCGTGGGCCTCGAGGTGAGCGTGGGAAGGCTCGCCCGCATGATGCTCGAGCTCGAGCAGGCGGGCGCCCTCAACATCAACCTCGTGACCCCCGGGCATTTCGCGCCGAGCGTCGTGGAGGCTGTCGAGCTCGCGCGCAGCCATGGCCTCGGCCTGCCCATCGTCTGCAACACCTCCGGCTACGAGAGCGTGCCCGTCGTGGACCTCCTCGGCCGGGTGGTGGACGTCTGGCTCACCGACTTCAAGTACGCCTCGTCCGACCTCGCAGGAAGCCTCTCCGGGGTGGCCGACTACCCGGACGTCGCCTCGGCTGCGCTTCGCGAGATGCTGGCGCTCGTAGAGGCGGCGGGCGAGCGCGCGCTTCGCGCCGACGGCTCCATGCTGCGGGGCGTCATCGTGCGCCACCTCGTTCTGCCGGGGCATGCAGACGACTCGCTCGCGGTGCTGAGCCGCGTGTGGGAGATTGCGGGGAATGCCTGCGACCTCTCGGTGATGAACCAGTACACGCCCAACGAGCGCTGCCGGGCCGCGGGCGGCGAGCTGGCGCGCTCCCTCAGCAAGCAGGAGTACGAGCTCGTGCTGGACCATGCCGACGAGCTCGGCTTCGAGCGGATGTGGTGGCAGGAGGGCGGGACGGTGTCGGAGAGCTTCGTCCCGGCCTTCGACCTCGAGGGAGTCGAAGGCGACGAGCTGTGAGGGCCTCCTACGTGCTAATCTAGAAAAGATGGCAGTACCTCCCGAGAAGGAGCGAGCGATGTCACTCACCGATGTCACCAAGCCCACCGACGTGGCGCTCAACACCGACCTCTACGAGCTCACCATGGCCCAGGGATTCTGGGAGTCGGGCCTGCTCGAGACGCAGGCCTGCTTCAACGTGTTCTTCCGCGAGAATCCCTTCGACGGCGGCTATGCCGTCGCCTGCGGAACGGGCCAGATCGGCGACCTCATCGAGAACTTCACCTTCGACGACGAGGCCATCGAGTACCTCAAGGGCCTCGAGGCGCCGGGCGGGGGAGCGCTCTTCAAGCCCGCCTTCCTCAAGTGGCTGCGCGAGTTTCACCTCGACGTCGACGTGCTCGCCGTGCCCGAGGGCGAGGTCGTCTTCCCGCGCGAGCCGCTCGTGCGCGTGATGGGGCCGGCCATCGACTGCCAGCTCATCGAGACGGCCCTGCTGAACCTCGTCAACTTCCAGACCCTCGTCGCCACCAAGGCTGCCCGCGTGGTTCAGGCGGCGGAGGGCCACATGGTGTCCGACTTCGGGCTCAGGCGCGCGCAGGGCCCCGATGGCGGCCTGGCCGTGGCCCGCGCCTCCTACGTGGGCGGCGCCAACTCCACCTCCAACGTGCTCGCGGGCAAGACCTACGGCATTCCCGTCTTCGGCACCCACGCGCACTCCTGGGTGATGGCGTTTCCCACCGAGCTCGACGCCTTCCGTGCGTTCGCCAAGTCGAGCCCGAAGAACTGCGTGCTCCTGGTGGACACCTACGACGTCGAGCGCGGCGTCGAGAACGCCATAACCGTGGCCAAGGAGATGGAGGCCGCAGGCGAGCGGCTCTCCGCCATCCGCATCGACTCGGGCGACCTCGCCAAGCTCTCGAAGCACGCGCGTGCCGCCTTCGACGCGGCCGGGCTCGACTACGTGAAGATCAGCGCGTCGAACGACCTCGACGAGTACACCATCCAGTCGCTCTTCGCGCAGGGTGCGCCCATCGATTCGTTCGGCGTCGGCACCAAGCTCGCCACCTGCGACCCGCAGCCCTCGCTGGGCGGCGTCTACAAGCTCTCGGCGACGAAGGCCCCGGGCCAGGATGCGTGGCGGCCCACGATGAAGATCTCCGAGCAGATCTACAAGCGCACCATCCCCGGCGTGCAGCACATCCGCCGCTACTTCGATGAGGACGGATGCCCCGTGGGAGACGTCATCGTGGCAGACGACGTGGCCGTTGCAGGGTCTGCGCGCTCGGTTGACGTCATCGACCCCGTGATGCGCTGCGACTTTGCCGGCAAGGAGTACGCCGAGCTGCTCGTGCCGGTGGCCGAGGGCGGACGAGCGGTGGGCGAGGTGCCGTCGCTGGAGGAGTCCAAGCGCCGCTGCCGCGAGTCGCTTCGCCGCCTCGATCCGGCCATCAAGCGCTTCCTCAACCCGCAGGCATACCATGTGGGGCTCGAGGAGGGGCTGGCCGCGCTGCGTGAGCGTCTCGTGCGCGAGGAGCTCGAGAGCGCGCAAGCGTAGCCGCGATTGTGTCATCCTGAGCGGAGGGCCGAAGGCCGACGATTGTGTCATCCTGAGCGGAGGGCCGAAGGCCGACGATTGTGTCATCCTGAGCGGAGGGCCGAAGGCCCGGAGTCGAAGGATCTCCGCTCTGCACCAGGGGGAGCGCCCCCGCGAGACCGTCAGAACGAACGACCAAAGGAGCACGACCATGCCCGAGACCATCGCCGAACTCGTAAAAGAGGCGCTCGCCGCCGCGCAGGCCGCAGGCGAGCTGCCCGCATTCGAGGTCGAGGACATCGGTCTCGAGCGTCCCGCCGACCCCAGCCATGGCGAGTGGACCTCCACGGTGGCCATGCGCTCCGCGCGCCAGGCCAAGATGGCGCCTGCGAAGATCGCCGAGGCGATCGTGGCTCACATGCCCGCCGACCCCAGGCTCGCATCAGTCGAGGTGGCAGGCCCGGGCTTCGTGAACTTCCACCTCAACGCCGCGGCGAACAACGAGATCTTCCGCACCGTGCGCGAGCAGGGCGACGAATTCGCCAAGAGCAACGTTGGCGATGGCCTCAAGGTGCAGGTGGAGTTCGTCTCGGCCAATCCCACCGGCCCGTTGCACATCGGCCATGGGCGCTGGGCGGCCATCGGCGATTCGCTCTGCAACGTGCTTGAGCACGCGGGCTTCGACGTCCAGCGCGAGTACTACATCAACGACCACGGCAGCCAGATGGACGTCTTCGGCCAGTCGGTCGCCCTTCGCTACCAGCAGCTCGACGAGGTCATGCGCGCGAAGGGCGTCTCGCTTGACGAGGCTGCCGAGGTGCTGCTCGCCGATCGCGAGGCCTTCGTCGCCGACGAGGACGACTCCCATCACGACCAGCACCCCTACATGGACGCCTTTAACGAGGCGCTCGGCGGAAACTCCTATGGCGGCGACTACGTCATCGAGATCGCGCGTCGCTTCTTCGAGCAGGACGGCGGCGCCTGGGTGGGCAAGCCCGAGGGCGAGTACCTCGACGATTTCCGCGAGCGCGCCTACGCTGACATGCTCGCCCAGATTAAGAGCACCTGCCACCAGGTTCGCTGCGACTTCGACGAGTGGCGCAGCGAGCGCTCGTTCTACGAGAAGGGCGCTGACGGCGTCTCCTACATCGACCGCACCTTCAAGATCCTGGACGAGGCGGGCCTGCTCTACAAGGGCGACGATGGCGCGCTGTGGTTCCGCTCCACCGACTACGGCGACGACAAGGACCGCGTGCTCATCAAGGCAAACGGCGAGTACACCTACTTCGCGTCTGACGTGGCCTACACCTGGGACAAGTTCGAGCGCGTCGACTACGAGATCAACATCTGGGGCGCCGACCACCACGGCTACATCAAGCGCGTGCAGTCGGTGGCCGATGCCCTGGGATTCCCCGGCAAGTACGAGGTGCTGCTGGGGCAGTTCGTCAACCTCCTGCGCAACGGCGAGCCGGTGAGGATGTCCAAGCGCAAGGGCACGATGATCAGCTTCCAGGAGCTCATCGACGAGGTGGGCGCCGACGCCACGCGCTACACGCTCATCAGCCGCTCCTCGAACCAGACCATCGACTTCGACATCGAGGCCGTGAAGCAGCGCAACAACACGAACCCCGTGT
>CACZNT010000105.1 GCA_902782635.1 uncultured Coriobacteriaceae bacterium | reverse complement strand
TGCTCCGGAAGGGGCTTGCCAAGCCGCCGTGTTGCCACGACGCTGGTGGTCTCTTACACCACCGTTTCAGCTTTTCTCTCACCCGCCTAGGCGGGCAGCGGGAGTCTTCTTTTCTGCGGCGCTTTCCGTCGGGTCACCCCGCCAGGCTGTTGGCCTGCTTCCTGCCCTGTGGAGCCCGGACTTTCCTCACGCGCCCCGAAAGGCGCCCGCGGTCGCCTGGCCCACTTCGCGAGGGTGATTGTAGCAGGAATTGCTGGCGATGGTTGACATGCGGGCCATTCGGCTGCGGCACCGAACTGAACCTGTTGCAGATTCACTTTGGGATGCAGACCCTACAGGAGCCGGCCCTCGGCACCCTTCGAGGGATGCGAGGCGAGCTTCTCGGGAGAAATCCGCTCCATCCCTTCGCGCAGGTGGCGAAGGAGCGCCTGCTTGTCACGGGGAAGCAGCCCCTGGACGGGCACGGGGTTGGAGACGTGCAGGCCAAAGAACACGCAATCGTCCAGCTCGAGCCCCTCGAGGTAGGCAATCTCCTCCTCGAGGTATTGTCCGAGGGTGCACTCCGCGAACTCCCCGCGCTCGATGAGGAACTCGAGCGGGGTGCCGGGATCCACATGCAGTGGTGAGACGAAGACCAGCGTGGGCTGGACATCGTTGGTGATGCCCGCGTTTGCCGCCGCGTGCTCGGCAATGCGATCTGGCCCGGCCGCCGCGTTGATTATGTTGATGTTGAAGGGGATGCCCGCCTTATGCAGGCGTGCGAGCTGGGTGCGCGCCTCGTCTGCCGTGAATCCCTTGTTCATGAACGCGAGCACGTCGTCAAGTCCGCTCTCCAGGCCGACGTTGAGCTCGGCATAGCCCTTCTCGGCGAGCATCGCGAGCTCCTCGTCGGTCTTGGATGCGATGGTGGGAACTGCCGCATAGCAGCCGATGCTCTCCACGGCAGGAAGCGCCTCGTGAATCATGTCGGCGATGTTCGCGAGCTCCGTGGCCGAGAGGCAGAAGGAGTCACCATTGACGAGGAAGACCCGGCGCGCATGGGGATAGTCGCGCGCCGCGTCGGCTAGGTCCTCGACGATCTGCTCGAGGGGCGCCACCGAGAAGGGCACGGATCGATACATGCTGCAGAAGGTGCAGGCGTTATGGGAGCAGCCCACGGTGACCTCGAGCAGCAGGGAGTACGCCTCGTAGGGCGGTCGGAAGGTCGGTCCGGTGTAGTGCATGGCGGCTCCTCGGTTTATGCGGGCTCTGCAGGATTGTCCCACGTTGAGCCTGCAGCCGTCGCGGGAAACATGGCTTAGGCTGGCTTGAAATCGCCCGTCACATAGTCGAGGTGCCAGCCGCGCGCCGCATTGTGCACCTCGATCTCGAGGTCGAGCGCGCCATCTGAGCTGCGGATGTCGACGATGACGCTGCGGCATACGGGCTCGAACGACTCGTAGACGGGCTGCGCGGAGTAGAAGACGGTGCCGTCGGGGTGCGAGAAGAGCCAGTCGCGCGCGAGCCCCTCGGCATAGGCCATGCCGCCGTTTCCGTCGTTGGCGCCCACGTTCTGCGTGCGCGTGGCGCACACGAGGTTCTCGAGGGAGTCTGCGCCGCCAAGGGACTTCGCCACGAGATGCGAGCGGTTGAAGAGGTAGCCGTGGTAGCTGCGACCGCCCGAGAGCTCGATGTCCACCTCGGCGTTGTGGCCCCAGCCAGAAGGCTGGAGCGAGCGCAGGTCGGCCCGCTCGCGGGCTATCCCGTCGACCATCATCTGGTAGGTGATGGTTCCGGCAGCGCGTCCTGCGCGCCCGAAGCGGTCGAGCGGCGAATACCAGATCTCGCCTGCGGGGATGTCGACGTCCACCACGGCCGTGCCCACGATGCGCCAATACTCCGGGGCCTCGTCCTCATCCCAGTCGGTCCAGGCAAGCTGCCGTGCGGGAGGCGCCGGGGCGTCGCGGCGAGCCGAGAGCGAGCGCCATGACCAGAAGGCGATCGACGCCACGCCGATGAGGACGACGATGCCCAGGGCGAGCAGCATGCGCCGCCGGCCCCGTGCCCCGCCCCTCGATGTGGTCTTCGCATCCATGACATGATGGTGCCACAGCGTCCGGCGCGCGTCTCGCCCAATTCCGTCGGCCCCGTGCGCTACGATTTCCCCCAGAAGTCAAAGGGGAGGAACATCATGGCAGAATCGCATTTCTTCGCACTCGTCTCGCGCATGCGCCACATCGAGCGCTGGCAGCTCATGCGCAGCACGACGCACGACAACCTCGCCGAGCACTCGCTGGACGTGGCCATGATTGCCCATGCCCTGGCAACCATCGGCAACGTTCGCTACGGCCGCTCGCTCGATGCCGATCGCGCCGCGCTCTGGGGCATCTTCCACGATGCGCCCGAGATAATCACGGGCGACCTCGCCACCCCCGTCAAGTACTACTCCGACCGCATCACCGATGCCTATCGCGAGGTTGAGGCGGCGGCCGTCGAGAGCCTGCTCTCGACGCTGCCCGACGACCTCCGCCCCTCATACGAGGCCATCCTGGCGCCGAGCGAGGACGGGGATGACGCGGAATACCTGCATCGCCTCGTGAAGGCCGCAGACAAGGTCTCCGCCCTCGTGAAGTGCATCGAGGAGGGCTCGGCGGGCAACGCCGAGTTCGCCAGCGCGGCGGCCTCCATCCGCGCGGGGCTCGACGAGATGGCGGCCGACCTTCCGGAGCTGGCCGATTTCATGGCCGAGTTCCTCCCGAGCTACGGATCAACCCTCGACGAGCTGCTGGGATAGGGGAGAGCGTGGCTGAGGGAGGCTACAGGACGCTCAAGGCGGGCGCGCAGGCGGAAGGCGAGTTCGTCGACCGCAAGAGCCGCTTCATCGCCCAGCTCGTCCACGTTGAGGGCGAGGCCGGGGCGGCCGAGCATCTCGCGGCCGTGCGCTCGCTCCACCACGATGCTCGCCACAACGTCCCCGCCTGGATCCTCGCCGATGGCACGGAGCGCTGCTCCGATGATGGCGAGCCGAGCCGCACGGCCGGCATGCCCGCCCTCGACGTGCTCCGCGGCGCGGGCCTCGCAGACGTGAGCTGCGTGGTCACCCGCTACTTCGGCGGCACGCTCCTGGGGCCGGGAGGCCTCGTGCGGGCGTATGCGGCCGCCGTGCAGGAGGCGGTGCGCGCTGCCGAGGAGCAGGGCCAGCTGGTCGAGATGTGCCTGGTCACGCGCGTCATCGCCGACATCCCCTATGCGCTGCACGACCGCGTCAGGCATCTCGCGGAGTCGTCCGGCGGACGCATCCAGAGCTCGCTCTTTGCCGAGGACGTTCAGCTCACGATTGCCTTCCGCGCAGGCGAGGAGGCCCCGTTCGTTGCCGCCATGCGCGAGCTTGCCGCAGGAGAGGAGCTCTGCCGGGTCTGCCCGCCCGCCTTCGCCGAGCTCTAGCGTGCAGTGCGCCCATGCC
>CACZNT010000104.1 GCA_902782635.1 uncultured Coriobacteriaceae bacterium | reverse complement strand
GCCAGTAGTCCATGACGGCGTTCTTGAGGCGCATGCCATTGGGCATCCAGAACGGGAAGCCCTGGCCCTCGTCGACCATCATGAACAGCTCCATCTCCTGGCCGATCTTGCGGTGGTCGCGCAACTTGGCCTCCTCGAGCATGCGCTCGTATTCGGCCAGCTCGTCCTTGGAGCCGAAGGCGACGCCATTGATGCGCGTGAGCATCTTGTTCTTGGCGTCGTTTCGCCAGTAGGCGCCCGAGACCGCCGTGAGCTTGAACGCCTTGACGGCCTTGGTGTAGCACACGTGCGGGCCCGTGCACATGTCGACGTACTCGCCCTGCTTGTAGAAGGTGATGCGCGCGTCCTCAGGCAGGTCGTCGATATGCTCGACCTTGTACTTCTCGCCGCGCTCCTGCATGTGCGCGATGGCCTCAGCGCGCGGGAGCTCGTAGGTCTCGAACTTGAGGTTCTCCTTCACGACGCGCCGCATCTCGTCCTCGATGGCGGGAAGGTCCTCCTCCGAGATGCGAGTGCCCTCGGGAAGGTCGACGTCGTAGTAGAAGCCGTTGTCGGTGGCGGGGCCAAAGGCGAAGTCGGCCTCGGGATAAAGCCGCTTGATCGCCTGCGCCATGCTGTGCGACGCGCTGTGGCGGATGATGTTGAGCTCCTCCTCGGGAGCGACCTCGGCAACGGAGCCGTCGTTGAACAGAGCCTTCATGCTGAGCCTTCCTCGTCATTCCTGTAACTCGACCATTCTAGCTCAGCGAGTCCTGCTCAACGACCCCAATGGGATGAGCCGGAAATCTCCGCACCAACGCATCTGCCATCCGGGCGCGAAGGCCATCCTTCGTGGCCCGCCCAAAAGGTCAGTTGGAGAACATCAGCTGGTCGAAGGTGTAGAAGCCCTTGGGTTTGCTGACGATGCGCTTGGCAGCCTCGACGGCACCCGTGGCGAACACCTGCCTGCTCGTTGCCCGGTGCGCGAGCGTGACCTCCTCGTCAAGGCCGAGAAAATGGACCTCGTGAACGCCTGCGACCGTGCCGCCACGAAGAGCATGCATGCCGATCTCGCGCGCAGGCCGCGCCCCCACCATGCCCTCGCGGCCATGCGCGACTGCGCACTCCCCCGCAGGGTCGACGGCGGCGAGCAGCGCCTTGGCCGTCCCAGACGGCGCATCGGCCTTCTGGTTGTGGTGCGTCTCGACTATCTCGATGTCGAAGCCGACCAGCGCCTCCGCTGCCCGCGCCGCGAGATTGCGGAGCACGGCCACGCCGAGCGAGTAGTTGGGGCTGTGCACCACGGCAGCGGCATTTCCCAGGCCGCGCAGGGTCTCGAGCTCCTGCTCGCCCAAGCCCGTGACGCCGCTCACCAGGGCCGTCCCCGTGCGGCGGACGTATGCCGCCACATGGGCCGTCGCCGCAGCAGACGAGAAGTCCATCGCGACATCGGCCGCAGGCGCCATCTCGTCGAGCTCGCCGACGTTCTCGATGTCGTAGACCCCGAGAATCTCGAATCCGGCCTCCTCGAGGCCCTTGCGCACGAGCGCCCCCATGCGCCCCGCGCCCACGACGACGGCGCTAGGCATGGATGCCCACCCCCTCGAGGGCCGCGACGAGGCGCGCCCTGTTTGCGGGCTCCATGGGCCAGAGGGGCTGGCGGTAGTTCTCGCCGATCAGGCCCATCTCGGCCAGCGCGGCCTTCACCGGAATGGGGTTGACCTCGCAGAAGAGCGCGTGGATGAGCTCGAGGTTGTCGAGCTGGATCTTGAGCGAGCGCGCAGCATCCCCCGCCTCCCAGGCAGCGCACATGTCATGCACCGTCGTGGGCGCGACATTTGCCCACACGCTGATCACGCCCGAGCCGCCGAGCGAGAGAATCGGCACCACCATGTCGTCGTTGCCGGAGTACATGCGGAAATCGTCCGAGAGATACTGGGCCACGGTCGTCGCGTAGGCGATGTTGCCCGAAGCCTCCTTGATGCCCATGGCGCGCGGATGCTCGCAGAGGCGCTCCAGGTTGCGCTCGGAGATCGCGCAGCCCGTGCGACCGGGGATGTTGTAGAGGATGGCGGGCAGGTCGACGTCGTCCATGACGGTGGTGAAGTGGCGGTAGATGCCCTCTTCGTTCGACTTGTTGTAGTAGGGCGTGATGAGGAGCAGGCCGTCGACGCCGCGCTGAGCCAGGCCGCGGGCCTTGTTGAGGCTCTCCTCGGTGGAGTTCGAGCCTGCGCCGCCGATGACGGGAACGCGCCCGGCCACCTGCCGCACCACGGCCTCTGCCACAGCATAGTCCTCGGCGTCGGTCATCGTGGAGCTCTCGCCCGTCGTGCCGAGGATGAGGATGGCGTCGGTGCCGCCCTCGAGATGGAAGTCGACCAGGCGCTCCAGGGCCTCGAAGTCGATGGAACCGTCCTCGGCGAACGGGGTCACCAAGGCGACGATCGAACCAGAGAGATTGCTCATGTCCATGATGTCCTCCCGACATCTCGTCCGCCTGTGCGCCGCGCGACGGATGTCGGGATAGCGCACCTGCGGAAATCTACCGCAGACAGTCCAGCGGGTATTCCCCGCAGGCCCACCACCCGCTCCGCGCCCGGATCGAGAGGTTCGGCGGATTTGGCCTCGCGCGAGGGTCGTTGCCCGCCGGCTCGCCCCGCGCTCATCGTGTCCGCGCCTCTATCTGCTTGCAAGTATAGCCGCAGCCCCTCAAGGCGAGGGGCTGCGTAACCAAACATATACGATGCGCGACGGGTTTCGGCGCGCGCAGACGCACGAGGCGGCTAGTCGGCCGTGAGGTAGTCGAACGCGTCGTCGATGGTCGTGCCGACCGTCTCGCCGAAGTACTCGTCGACCATGCCCGCGCTCACCGACTCCTCGTTGAAGACGTAGAGTCCATGCAGGCCGCTCTCCCCGTCGTTGGGAACGAAGACGGCGAGGTTGCGGCGGGTTCCGCCGGCCTTGATGATCGCGATGACAAGGTCGCTCTCGTAGGCGACCTCCTTCTCGACGACGCCAGCCGTGAGCTGCAGGTAGGCATCCTCAGCCGAGTCGTAGCGATCGGAATCGACGAGGAGGTAGTAGACGGCAACGTCGCCCGCGCCATTGATGTTGAGCGCCGAGATCTGGTCGGGCTGGAGGTCCTTCTCGAAATCCTCGCCGCCGATCAGCAGGCCATTGTTACCATCTGCCGAGACATAGCTCGTGTACTCGTCGCTCCACTCGAAGCCGAACGACTCGAGCTGGTCGATGAGCTCGGCCCCGTCGAGCGTGAGGAAGGCCTTGGCCGTGGGGTTGCCTGCCATATCGGCGAGATCGGTCGCGTAGCCTTCAACGTTCGCCGACGTCGAAGAGCCGCTGGGACGGCCCCCGATGAGGCCCGTGATCTGCCCCAGGCCGAAGATGGCAACCGCAAGCGCGGCCACGACGGCCAGGGCGAGTAGAATCTTGCCGAAGCCGCCCGACTTCTGCGGGACCTGCGCCGCTGCTCCCGTGGAGAGCTCGCTGGGAACGTAGGCCGCCTGCGGCGACGCCTCGGGCACGGCCGCAGGAACGTAGGTCGCCTGAGCAGGCGCCTCGGGCACGTAGGCCGCCTGAGCTGGCGCCTCGGGGGCATCCGCAGGGACTGCCATGGGAGCTGGCGCGGGAGCCTCGACCGCCTGCGGGATGCGCTCAGGCTCGACCGGCGTGGGCATGACCTGGGTTTGGTCAACCGGCTCGACCGGCGTCACGGGAGCCACAGGCTTCACGGGCGCGGGCTCGACGGGCGCAGGTGCGGCAACAGGCGTGGGCACCGTCTCTGCCGTGGCCTCGGGAACGGGTGCCTGGGCAGCAGGCTCGACAGGCGTCGGCGCGGACAGCAGGTCGTCCAGCCCCTCGGGTCGAGGGGGCGTCTTGCGGGCGCCGATGGCGCTTCCACACGCCTCGCAAATCACGGAACCGTCGGCTGTCTCGGAGCCGCAGTGGGGGCATACCATCAGGAACCTCCAGAATCAGTTTTCAGGCGAATTGTCAGCTACTGGATGCGCGTACGGCAGTACGGGCACACCTTCCAGTCGGCGTTGAGCGGCCTGTGGCAGGTGGGGCAGACGTTGCGCACCTGCGTGTTGCAGATGGGGCAGACGATGAAGTCGCGGTCGATGGGCGTGCCGCACTTGGGGCAGATGCCGTAGTGCGAGAGCTGGTGCTCGCGCAGCGCAATGTCCAAGTCCTGCTCCTCGCGATCGACCAGGTAGGAGCTGGGACGGAGGATGACGTAGGCAAGCAGGCCCACGACGGGGATGACCGAGATGACGGCCCAGAACCACCAGGGCTCGGCGCCGCGGCGCTGCGCATCGCGGATGACGTAGACGATGGAGAGCACGTAGAGCATGACGATGCACGCGACGATGAGGTAGAGCACCATGCGCACTTCGGGGGTGATGAGCTGGTTGATGAGATCCTGCATCTGCGTTTGCTCCTTCTGCATGCGCGATCGTGTTTCAAGCCAATTCTAGATGGTAGCAGATGATAGGCACCAACGTGACACTTGGGGACAGTCCCCGGCTGTCACATCCTGAGGAGGGCGGCGACCTCGCCGGCGAGGGTGATCGAGCCGCAGGCGACGATGTCCTCGTCCCCACACGCCCCGAGCGCTGCGTCCACGTTGTCGAAGCAGCCCGCCACCTCTGCGCCCGCATCCTCGAAGAGGCTGGCCAGCTCCTCGGCCGGAAACGCGCGCGAGGAGCTCGTCTGCGTTGCCATGACGCGGGGGAACTCCGGCGCGAGCAATCCCACCATCCCCGCCACGTCCTTGTCGGCCAAGGCCGCACACAGGAGCATGGGCCGCTTCTCCGGAACAGGCTCGATGGCGCGCACGGCCGTGAGGAAGGTCTCCACCGATTGCGGGTTGTGGCAGGCGTCTATGAGCACGAGGGGCTCGCGGCGCACGACGTCGAAGCGGCCGGGCGTCGGGCAGGCCTCGACGGACGCGAGCAGGCGCCCCTCGTCCAGGCGACGGTCGAGATAGTCTTCCACGAGCGCGATGGCGCAGGAGATGTTGGCCGCCTGGTAGGCGGGCTTGTGTGCCGTCACGCTGGCGTAGCGCCCGCGCGTGGTGACGACGTCGACGACGAGCTCGCCGCCGATGCGGTCGGGGCGGCTGATGATGCCGTAGCCCGCACGGGCGAGCTCCGGATGCTCCCGGAGGCCCTCGGGGGGCATCTCGCCGGCAGCGTCCTCCGCGCGATCGGGCCGCAGCAGCACGGGGTTTACGCCCTGCTCGAGGCAGCGCTCGAGGAAGACGTCCTCGACGCTTGCGGGAGCCGCCGTGCCCACGCCGAGCACGCAGGTGCGACCCGTGCGGATGATGGCGGCCTTCTCGGCTGCGATCGCCTCGACCGTGTCGCCCAGCACGTGCATGTGGTCGAGGCCCACGCCGGTGACGGCCACCGAGCGAATCGACTTGACGGCGCTCGTCGCATCCCAGCGTCCGCCCATGCCGCACTCGAGCACGGCGACGTCGACCCCCGCCTCGGCGAAGACGACGCAGGCGCCGACGGTGATGAGGTCGAACTCGGTGATGTCGTAGGGACGCTCGCCCGATTCCGCGCGCCGCCCGTTGACGCGCTCCCCCGCCGCGATGGCGCAGGAGATGCCATGGGCGAAGGCCTCCTCGCTCACGGGAGCGCCCGCCACCTCCATGCGCTCGACGTAGCTCACGAGCTCGGGGCTGGTGTAGAGCGCCGTCGTGAGGCCCTCCCCGGAGAGCAGCGCCGCGGAATAGCGGGCGGTGGAGGTCTTGCCGTTCGTGCCGGCTATCTGGATTGCCTCGAAGCAGAGGTCGGGATCGCCCAGCTCGGCGAGCATGTCCTCCACCGTCTCGAGCATCGGCGAGATGCCGAGGCGCAGGGTGGCATGCAGGTGCGCGAGCGCCTCCTCGAAGGAGAGCTCGACAACCTCGAAGGGAGGCTCGTAGCTCATGACTGCGCCTTCGCGCCAAAGGCCATCCAGTAGATGGCCGCGAAGAAGACGGCGCCGCCCACGAGATTGCCCAAGGTGACGATGCCGATGTTTGCCGCCATGGACGCCACGTCCACGCCCTCCGCGCCGAGCATTGCGCCGAAGGGCAGGAAGAACATGTTGGCGATGCAGTGCTCGAAGCCGCAGGCGACGAACGCCGTGACGGGGAGCGCGGCAGCGAGGAACTTGTCGACGACGGTGCGGCCGGCAAAGCCGAGCCACACGGCGAGGCAGACGAGGATGTTGCAGAGCACGCCACGGAAGAACGCTACCCCGGGCGCGAGGGCGCACTTGGCAGACGCGACGGCTGCGGCGGCGCTACCCAGCGCGCCGGAGCCAAGCATGTCGAAGCCGCCTGCTCGCAGCAGCAGCGCGAGGATGATGGCGCCGGCGAAGTTTCCCAGGTAGACGACGAGCCAGCTCCTCAGCAAGGCCCCCACCCCGTAGCGGCCGTCGAGCATGCCGAGCACCATGAGGTTGTTGCCGGTGAAGAGCTCGGCGCCCGCAACGAGCACCGAGAAGAGCCCAAGCGAGAAGGCAAGCCCGCCCAGGAGCGCCGAGATCCCGAAGGAGAGCTCGGAATCGGCCTTCACCACCAGCATGAACATGCCGCCCATCCCGATGAAGAGGCCGGCGGCAATTGAGAGCGCGATCTGGCGCACGAGCGGCATCGAGGCCTTGGCGCCTCCCACCGCAATCGCCTTGGCGAAGATCTCTGCCGGCGGCAGCGCCTCGAAGTCGGATGCCTTGGCCATGCTAGACCACCCCCAGGAGGCGCAGGGCCTCCTCGCGCGTCTTGAGGTCATCGCGGAAGACGCCGCGCACGGCGCTCGTCACCGTGAGCGAGCCCGTCTTCTTGATGCCGCGCATGTTCATGCACATATGCTCGGCCTCGATCACCACCAGGCAGCCCAGCGGGTTCAGGGCATCCATGATGGAGTCGGCGATCTGCGTGGTCATGCGCTCCTGCACCTGCAGGCGATGCGCGAAACCATCGACGAGGCGCCCCATCTTGGAGAGCCCCGTCACCCGGCCGTCGCGCGGGATGTAGGCGATGTGAGCCTTGCCGATGAAGGGCAGGATGTGATGCTCACACATCGACGAGAAGGGGATGTCGCGGACTATCACCATCTCCTCGCTGTGGCCCTCGTCGAACTGCTTGAGGAGGTGGTCGGCGGGATTCTCCTGCATGCCGCCGAGCAGCTCCTCGCAGGCGCGGGCGACGCGCGCGGGCGTCTCGCGCAGGCCCTCTCGGTCGGGATCCTCGCCCAGGCCAATGAGCAACTCGCGAATGGCCGCCTCGACGCGCGCCTTGTCGAGCTTCTCGTACACGATTGGCTCTCCCATCAAATCGACACCGTCCTCTCGGCCGCTTCCACCACGTGCTTCATGAGCACGGCCGTAGTAACAGAGCCTACACCACCCGGCACCGGCGTGATGGCAGAAACCTTGGGCTCGACCTCATCGAAGGCGACGTCGCCCACAAGCTTGCCCGCCTCGGCATCCCAGTTGATGCCCACGTCGACCACCACCTGGCCCTCCGACGTGGCATCGGCGCCGACCGTCCCGATGTGCCCGGCCGCGACCACGAGGATCTCGGCCTTCGCGCATTCGGCGGCCAGGTCGCGCGTGCGCGTATGGCACATGGTGACGGTGGCGTTCGCGGCCTGGAGCATCATCGAGACCGGCTTGCCGATGACGAGCGAGCGCCCGACCACCGTGACCCGCGCACCGGTGAGGTCGTAGCCGTAGTGGGCGAGCAGCTCCATGCAGGCGGCAGCCGTGCACGGGGGAAAGCCCGTGGGGCGATTGGCGAAGACGCCGTAAAGCGAGCCCGCCGTGATGCAGTCGACATCCTTCGCGGGGTCGAGGGCGGCGCAGGCGGCCGCCTCGTCAAGCGACTTCGGGAGCGGGCGGAACATGAGGCAGCCATGGATCGAGGCATCCGAATTGACCTCGTCGATGACGGACATGAGCTCGTCCTGGGCGCAATCGGCTGGCAGCACGAATTGCCGCACGTTCACACCCACCGCCTCGGCACGCTTGAGCGCACCGCGCTCGTAGGAGAGGTCGTCATCGCGCTCGCCCACGCGGACAATGGCCAGGCAGGGGACGACGCCCTCCTCGGCAAGTCCTCGAACGCGCTCGGAGAGCTTCGCCGTCAGCGCATCTGCCACGGGCTTTCCCTTGAGAAGCTTGGCCATCTCAACCTCCCCACTGATTGCCGGGGGAGCTGCCCCCGCAATCAATACCTGTCCCTTTTGTCATGACAAAGGGGACTGTCCCCTTTGTCATATTCCTCGGATTCTGTGCATGACGGAGGCGGCACAGGCCTCCGCACGCGGGATGTACTCGCGCAGAAGCTCATCGACCTCCGACTCGGCCGCCTCTGCCCAGGCGCGGTCGGAGAGCGTCTTGGTGTTGACGAACACGTTCATCGAGGAGGCCTCCAGCGCCGCGCGGGCAAGCAATGCGCCGCAGCCCACATCGGAGACGAGCATCTTGGAGCCCTTCTCCCCCATCTCCTCGAGCAGCTCGACCGAGCGGGCGATCTGGCGCATCATCTCGATGGGAGCCGCGCAGGCACTCTTCGTGGCGGCCTCGAGCGTCTCGGCGCGAGAGGGGTCCTCCTTAGGGATGGCGTAGGCCTGGGAGAGCGGGAAGAAGGCGGCAGCATCCTTGTCCACCAGCTCGAGGAGGCGCACGCGCACGTCTTCGGCATCCGCGAGCATGCGCTGGATGTCGTCTTCGACGGCAGCATAGGTCTTCTTGCCGCTGGTGAAATTGCCGACCATGGAGCAGAGCGCCACGCCAAGGGCGCCCGCGAGGGCGGCAGCGCCCCCGCCACCGGGAACGGATTCCTTGGCGGCCAGGACCTCGGCAAAGCCTGCACAGCTCTTATCGATGAGTTTCTCAGACACCGCAACCTCCTGCTGTTTTGACGCCCTTCGCCCTTCCCCCGTGCGCCCCGCTCCTGCCCAGCGTTTCCCGCCGCCTCGAAAATCGCTGCCCGAGGCCGGCGACTGACGGAAGGGCTTTGCTACGGCCCCGAGCTCGCAATAAGCGCATTCCGCAGCGCGCTCTTTGCGCGAGGACGCGCGCATTGCGAGCTCGGGGCCGTCAGGAGAAGCTAGAACAGTCCGACGATCTTGCCGTCCTCGGTCACGTCGATCTTCTCGGCGGCGGGCACCTTGGGCAGGCCGGGCATCGTCATTATGTCGCCCGTGTAGGCCACGATGAAGCCTGCGCCAGCCGAGACCTTGAGGTCACGGACGTTGAGCGTGAAGTCCTTCGGGGCACCCAGGAGCGTGGGGTCGTCCGAGAAGCTGTACTGGGTCTTCGCCACGCAGATGGGGAGATTGCCGAAGCCGAGGTCCTCGAGCTCCTTGGCCTTGCGGGCGGCCACCGGGAGCATGAGGACGTGCTCGGCGTGGTAGATCTTGTGGCCGATGTCATGGAGCTTGCCGTAGATGTCCTGGTCGAGCTCGTAGGAGAAGCGGAAGTCGGAGGGCTCGTCGCAGAGGCGCACTACCTCGTCGACCAGCGCGCGGCCGCCCTCTCCGCCCTTGGCCCACACCTCGGAGAGCGCGACGTTTACGCCCAGCTCGCGGCACTTGGCCTCGACGAGGTCGAGCTCTGCCTTGGTGTCCGTGGGGAAGGCGTTGATGGCCACCACGCAGGGAAGCCCGTAGACGTCCTTGATGTTGGAGACGTGCTGCAGGAGGTTGGGCATGCCGGCCTCCAGGGCCTCGAGGTTCTCCACGCCCAGGTCGGCCTTGGCGACACCGCCGTTGTGCTTGAGGGCACGCACGGTGGCCACGATCACCACGGCGCTCGGCGTAAGGCCGGTGGCGCGGCACTTGATGTCGAGGAACTTCTCGGCGCCGAGGTCGGCACCGAAGCCCGCCTCGGTGACCACGTAGTCGGCCATCTTCATGGCGGTGGTGGTGGCCATCACGGAGTTGCAGCCGTGCGCGATGTTTGCGAAGGGGCCGCCGTGGACGAAGGCGGGGTTGTTCTCGAGGGTCTGCACCAGGTTGGGTTTGATGGCGTCCTTGAGAAGGGCGGTGCAGGCGCCCTCGGCGTGGATGTCGGAGACGGTGACGGGCTTCTTGTCGAAGGTGTAGGCGATGACCATCCTGCCCAAACGCGCCTTGAGGTCCTCGAGCGAGGTGGCCAGGCAGAACACGGCAATGACCTCGGAGGCCACGGTGATGTCGAAGCCGTCCTGGCGGGGCATGCCGTCGGCGATGCCGCCCAGGCCGTCCACGACGTTGCGGAG
>CACZNT010000103.1 GCA_902782635.1 uncultured Coriobacteriaceae bacterium | reverse complement strand
GTGATGTTCGGCAACCCCGAGACCACCCCCGGCGGCCGCGCGCTCAAATTCTTCTCCTCCGTGCGCATGGACATTCGCCGCGTCGACTCCATCAAGGACGGCGCGAACGTCATTGGCAGCCGCGTGAGGGTCAAGGTGGTCAAGAACAAGGTCGCCGCCCCCTTCAAGCAGGCGGAGTTCGACATCATGTACGGCACGGGCATCTCCAAGGAGGGCTCGATCCTCGACCTGGGCGTCGACCTCGACATCGTCGAGAAGTCGGGCGCCTGGTACACCTACGCGGGCGATCGTCTTGGCCAGGGCAGGGAGGCGGCCAAGGAGTTCCTGCGCCAGAACCCGGACCTGTGCTTCGAGGTCGAGCAGTGCGTCCGCGAGGGGCTCGGCCTGGCGCCCCTGGACATCGACGCCCCGGTCGGTCTTCCCGTCGACGTCGAGGTCCCGGAGGGCGAGGCTGCAGCGCCGGCTGAGGCCGACGCCAAGGCTTAAGAGCGGTCGCTAGGCGCATCCTGTGGCCTCTCTGCCCATCTCGTGGGATGTGGAGCTCCCAGAGCGCCGCAAGGGCGCTTCGCTGGGGGCGCGCAAGCCGCGGGCACAGCTCATCATCGGCGAGGGCGACGACGCCGAGCGCATCTACGTTCCGGTGAGCCTGGGACGCTCGATGCTCGCCTTCAAGGATTCCGGAGGAGCTCCCACCTCGCGTGCGGAGCTCCTCTACGAGCTCGGCAGGCGAGGGGAGCAGGGCGCCTTCTCGCGCATCTGCCGGCTCGTCGACAAGCGCGACTACACGCGCCAGGAGATCGAGTCTAAGCTTAAGCTTGACGGTTATGCGAAGGCGAGCTCCGAAGCCGCCATCGAACGTGCCGAGCGGGCGGGCATCATCGACGATGCGCGCTACGCGAGGAGCTTCGTACGGTCGAAGGTCTACGCTGGCTGGGGAGAGCGCAGGATTGCCCAGGAGCTCTCGCGTCGCGGGCTCTCGCTTGCAGACGTCGAGGGGTGGCCCGACGAGTTCCTCGATGGACGGCCCGAGTCCGAGCGCGCCCTCGAGCTCGTTCGCACGAGGCGCATTCCCGGCAAGAACGCATTTCCCAAGCTCGTCCGCTTCCTCTGCGCGCGCGGCTACTCCACCTCGGCCGCCATGTCTGCTGCACGCAGCTACCTCGACGAATCCGGCAAGCTCGAATGATTGGAAACGGGACAGTTGGGGACTGTCCCAACTGTCACGCAGGGGAGATGACCGGGCATCTTGTCAGGTTGGCACCACAGTCGAATCCGATTTGAAGACTTCTTGAATTGCTCGGATATGCCCAGCTACGCGCATGGGGACATTTGACAGTAAGCGGCATCGAACATACGATAGATGTGCCATTGAGCTCAAAACTCGTCCGCTGCCTGGCAGCAGGCGTCTCAGGTCCTATCAGCTGCGATTCTTGCATATGATCTGGTCTGCTCCGGTCTTGGTCGGGAGTTGCGCCCGGATGGCGGGTTCTGTCGCATGCGCGGCAGTCTCCTGAACCACCATGCGAAATTCGAATTGGAGCAGATCATGACAACGACCATCATCGTGGGCATCGTATGCCTGGCTGTAGGCGCGCTAGCAGCCTATTTCTTCGTGAACAGCCAAAACGGAACGCTCGTGGAAGACGCCCGCCGCAAGCTTGCGGAGGCCGACGCCAAGGCCCAGAAGCTCTCCCAGGATGCCGAGCGCGAGGCCGCTCGCGCCAAGAAGGAGGCGCTGCTCGAGGCCAAGGAGGAGATCTACCAGCTCAAGCAGGCCGGCGAGGCCGAGGAGAAGCAGCGCAAGAGCGAGCTTCGCACCCTCGAGACGCGCATCATGCAGCGCGAGGAGTCGCTCGACAAGCGCAACGAGGCCCTCGACGCTCGCGAGCAGCAGCTGGCCGGCCTCTCCGGCGAGCTCGACAAGCGCCGTGGCGAGCTCGACGAGCTCGTCGGCAAGCAGACGGCCGAGCTGGAGCGCATCTCCGCCCTCAGCAAGGAGGACGCCCATGACGAGCTGCTCGACCGCGTCCGCAAGGAGACGGTCAAGGAGGAGGCGCAGATCCTGCGCGAGTCAGAGCAGCGCGTGAGGGCCGAGGCCGACAAGAACGCCCGCGAGATCATCTCGCTCGCCATCCAGCGCTATGCGGCCGACCAGACGGCCGAGATCACCGTCACCTCGGTCCACATCCCCTCCGACGACCTCAAGGGCCGTATCATCGGCCGAGAGGGCCGCAACATCCGCACCTTCGAGCAGGTCTCCGGCGTGAACCTCGTCATTGACGACACGCCCGAGACCGTCGTCCTCTCGAGCTACGACCCGGTGCGCCGCGAGACGGCACGCGTGGCCCTCGAGAACCTCATTGCCGACGGGCGCATCCACCCGGCCCGCATCGAGGAGCTCTACAAGAAGGCCGAGGAGCTCGTCCAGCAGCGCGTCGTCGAGG
>CACZNT010000102.1 GCA_902782635.1 uncultured Coriobacteriaceae bacterium | reverse complement strand
ATGGCGAACGACATGAAGGATCCCAAGCATGAGATCCCCCGCGCCGTCGTCCTCGGCGGCATCGCCATCGCCGTGATCTACCTGTTCGCGTCATTCGGCATTGGCGCGGCCATCCCCGCCGACGAGATCGACCCCGACTTCGGCATGGTCGTGGCCCTCGAGACGATGGTGGGCAACGGCTTCCTCTTCAAGCTCGTCGCCGTGCTCTTCCTCATCACGATGTTCGCCAACATGGCCAGCTGGTCGTTTGGCGTGAACTCGGTGGCCGCCTACGCCGCCCAGACCGGCAACATGCCCAAGGCCTTCGGCAAGCTCGACGAGAAGACCGGCATGCCCAACAACGCCGCCATCATCAACGGCGTGGTGACGTCGCTCATCCTGTGCATCCAGCTCATCCCGAACGAGTTCATCTCCAACAACATCTTCTGGATGCTCTTCGGCCTCTCGGTCGTCTTCCTGCTGCTCACCTACATCCCGATGTTCCCGGCGTTCATGAAGCTGCGCCAGGTGGACCCGAACCGCGAGCGCATCTACGAGTTCCCGTTCAAGGGCACCATGATGAAGGTCGCGCTCATCGTCCCGATGATCGAGCTCGTCGCGGCCGTCATCGCTACCGTCATCCCGCTGTCCGCCGACGAGGTGTCCGACAAGGTGCCGATGATCATCGGCCTGGTGGTGTTCCTCATCATTGGCGAGGTGCTGCGCATCTGGAGTGCCAAGGACCGCGCCGAGGAGTACAAGGGCCTCACGCCCGAGCTCGCCGAGAAGCGCCTGGCCGAGGAGGCCGCCGCAGAGGCCGCTGGCGAGGCTGCCGCGGAGTAGCGTCGGTCGATCTGCGTTTCGTTTCGAGCGGAGGGCCGAGGGCCCGGAGTCGAAGGACCCCGGATAGCCCTCGGCCCTCTTCATATGACAAAGGGGACAGTCCCCTTTGTCATGCCAAAAGGGACAGGTTTCTCCGCGGCGACCCGAACGACGCGCAGGCGCTCGCCGACATCCAGGCCGCCTACCCGGACCGCGAGGTGATCGGCATCATGACGCGCGAGGTGATCTACGGTGGCGGCAACATCCACTGCATCACCCAGCAGCAGCCGAAGAGCGGGAAGAGGGCTGGCTAAGGCTCGCATGGGGAGGCCCGTTGGTCGCGGGGGAGGAACGATGTCCGCAGAAAAGAAGTTTCGCCTGATAGATGTGGTGTTGTCGGTGGTGTGTGTCACCTTCACCATCGAGGCCGTGGCCCCGGCCGCGGCCATGGGCAACGTCCAGTTCTTCTGGTGGGTCTTCCTCATCATCACGTTCCTCCTGCCGTATGGCCTGGTGGTGGCCGAGCTCGGCACCACCTACGATTCCGACGGCGGCCTCTACGACTGGGTGCGCGAGGGCCTGGGCGACACCTGGGCGTCGCGCGTCTCGTGGTGGTACTGGGTGAACTTCCCGCTGTGGATGGCCAGCCTGGCCTGCATGTTTCCCTCCATCATCAATTCGGTGTGGGGCGTCGAGTTCGCGCTGCCCATAGCCATCCTCATCGAGCTGGGCTTCGTGTGGGGCGTCACGCTGCTGGCGTTCTCGCCCGTCTCCGAAGCCGACTGGATCATGAACGGCGGCGCCATCATCAAGGCCTTCATCACGGTGGTGATCGGCGGCGTCGGCATCTGGTTCGGCCTCACGAAGGGCTTCGCCAACGACATGAGCCTGTCGACGTTCCTGCCGCAGCTCGACAGTCTCGATTCGCTCACCTACCTCTCGATCATCCTGTTCAACTTCATGGGATTCGAGGTCATCGCGACGTTCTCCAGCTCGATGGAGAACCCGCAGCGCGACATCCCGAAGGCCCTCGTGGTAGGCGGCATCACCATCGTCGCCATCTACATCACCTGCGGCATCGGCCTGGGCGCGGCGATCCCCGTCGAAGAGCTCTCGCTGGATTCCGGCATTGTCGACGCTGTGGGCACGATGCTGGGGGTGACGCACCCGCTCACGCAGGTGGTGGGCTTCGTCTTCTTGGTGACGCTCTTCGCCAACATGACGAGCTGGTCGTTTGGCATCAACAACGTCGCGAGCTTCGCCGCGCACCAGGGCAACATGCCGGCGCCGTTCGGCCGCATGAGCGAGAAGACGGGCATGCCCAACGGCGCGGCCGTGATGACCGGCATCATCGCGAGCCTGGTGATCTTGCTGCAGATCCCGCTGGGCGAGGACGCGCCCATCTTCTGGATCTTCTTCTCGATGAACGTCGTCTTCCTGCTGATGAGCTACATCCCGATGTTCCCCGCGGCGCTGATGCTGCGCAAGCACGACGGCGGGCGCGAGCGGGTGTTCCGCGCGCCGTTCGAGGGCGGCGTGCTCACGCTGATGCTCATCATCCCGGCTGTCGAGCTGGTGCTGTCGATCATCGCGACGATCGTCCCCCTCAATGGCAGCGCCGACGAGATGTCGAAGCTGCCGATGCTGGTGGGCGCGATTGCGCTGACGCTGATCGGCGAGGTGGTGCGCGTTGTGTCCAAGCGCGGGCGCGCGTCGGACTATCCCGGCATCGGACGCGGCGTGCCAAGCCGCTTCGACGAGCCGGCGAGCTAGGAAAACCTGACAAAGGGGACAGTCCCCTTTGTCATGCCAAAAGGGACAGGCTTGGTCTCGCGGCGCAAAAAAAGACGGCCCCGCCGGAAGTGGCGGGGCCGTCGGCATGTCGCGCTGAGTCGCGGAGCGCGGCGTGCGTGCGTTGCGGGGCTACTTGCCCAGGAACATGCTCGCGATGTTGGCGATGCTGCCGAGGTCGAGGCCGGAGCTCGACGTCTGCGCGGTGGTGTTGCCACCCAGGAAATCGCCGGCAACGGAGATGAGGTCGTCCATGCCGAGGCCGTCGGAGAGGTCCAGGCCCGGCTTCTTCTTCTTGCCGCCGAGCAGGCCGCTGGCCAGCGACGCCATCGACACCAGGCTGCCGAGGTTCAGGCCGGAGCTGGCGTTGTTCTGCACCTGCGCCGCCGGCTTCGCGCCGAAGAGCGAGCTGGCGAGGCTGTGGATGGAGTTGTCGTTCTGGCCCAGCAGGTTGGAGGCCAGGGAGGCGAGGTTGTTCTGGTTGAACGCGCTGGCGCTCTGGGTCTGGCCGGATGCCAGGGAGGCGGCGGCCGTGAGCAGCTGGCTCATGTCGATGCGGTCGAGCTTGTCCTGCGAGTTGGTGGCCGTCTGCACCGTGGAGTACGGGTGCTCGACGAAGTTGCCCAGCATCTGCGGGTTCTTCGCCAGGTACTGGACGACCTGCTCAGCCAGCTGCGGAATGTTGTTGCTTGCCATGTGAATCCTCCTTGGATCAGGCCGGAAGCGGCTCCGGCGTCAAAGCATATGTACCCGCTTGCGCGCGCTCCCTATCATCCGGGTCGCCCGCCTGCGCGAACCTCCCATCACCCCGTAAAAATCGCCGCTCCCAAAAGACAGATGAACCGTAGCCGCTATGATAGGGAACAGTACGAATGACCACGTCAAGGCCGCATGAATTTCGGGCAACGGCGTGGCTGGCCAGCGCGAACGCCGCGGGCCGGGAAGCGCGGGCGCGGCAGGTCCGCCGCCCAAGAGGAGGGGTCATGGCAGAGAAGTCCACCAAGCGTCCGGTGAAGCGCGTCTTCATCGACGCCGACACCGGCAAGCAGATCTCCGAGCAGACGGTCGTCACCGACGCCGCCGACGTCGCCACCGAGGTGCGCGTCAAGCACGTCGAGGCCGGCGAGGTGGGCAACAAGCGCCCCATCGCCATCGCCCTCTGGGTGCTCGGCTTCGTCTTCGAGCTGCTCGCCATCTTCTCGGTGAAGCAGGACAGCCCCATCTACGGGCGCCTTCCCGGCGCGAACCCGCTCATCTGGGTGGTCGTCTTCCTGGTGCTCGACCTCATCTGCTGCATCGTGGCGAGCCAGCTCTGGAAGAAGGCAAACCACATCGATCCGCCCAGCGAGAAGAACAAGGTGGAGTTCTTCCTCAAGAGCCAGCTGGGAGCCATCCTCGCCGTAGTGGCGTTCCTCCCGTTCATCATCCTCACCCTCACCGACCAAAACGCCAGCAAGCAGACCAAGCAGGTGGCCACCATCGTGGCCGCGCTCGCGCTGGTGGCCGGCATTGGCACCGGGGCCGACTTCAACCCGGTCTCGGCCGAGGACCTGCAGGCAATGCAGCAAAACGCCATCGAGCTGGGCGACGGCACGGTGTACTGGACCGAGTACGGCACCGTGTACCACCTCAACCCCAACTGCAGCCACATCATCAACAGCAAGACCATCTACTCCGGCGACGCGGCCGCGGCGTATGGCACCGGCCTCAACCGCCCGTGCAAGCACTGCGCCGAGAAGAGCGGCTCTGAGCTGCTGAAGGATATGTCGCAGTCGGATAACGTCGTGGCGGATGCTGAGGCGGAGGCCGACGCCGAGGTTGACGAGGCCGCCTAGGCGCGAAAGGGGACGCCGGCGTTTCCACGTGGGAAAGCTCATGTGGAAGAAGCGTCGTCCCATTTCGCAACACCATATATATAAGTAGGAGGAGACATGGCCAGCAGCAACACCAGCGCCCCGCTCGTGGGCATCATCATGGGCAGCGAGTCGGACATGCCCGTCATGGAGGCGTGCACCCAGCAGCTCGATGCCTTCGGCATCCCCTATGAGCTGGTGATCGCCTCGGCGCACCGCAGCCCGGCCAAGGTTCACGAGTGGGCGTCCACCGCTGTCGAGCGCGGGCTGCGCGTCATCGTCGCCGCGGCCGGCAAGGCGGCGCATCTGGGCGGAGTCGTCGCAGCGTACACGCCGCTTCCCGTCGTGGGCGTCCCCATGAAGACGAGCGACCTCGGCGGCATGGACTCCCTGCTCTCCATGGTGCAGATGCCCTCCGGCGTGCCGGTGGCGTGCGTGGCCATCAACGGCGCGAAGAACGCGGCCATCTACGCGGCGCAGATCCTCGGCGCCAACGACGAGGCGTGGCGCGCTAAGATAGTCCAGATGAAGGACGAGATGGCGGGCTAGCGGCCCGCCCGACCAGACGAACGGAACCAAGGAACATGGCAAAGCAGGCAGGAAAGCACTTCAACGGCAGCGAGGCCGAGCAGGAGCGCGCGGCGAAGCACGCGGCGGCGGTCGAGGCGGCGGCGAACAACCCCATCGAGCCGGTGCTGCCCGACTTCAACGACGGCGTCTACGACCCGGCCGAGAGCAAGCCGTCGGCCGACCCGAAGGTCATCGAGATCGACAACGAGCCGCGCAAGCACAGTCACCTGCTGTCGAACCTGCTGCTCGCGCTCGGCATCATCCTGATGTTGGTGGCCGGCGGCATGTACGGCATGTCGCAGTGGCGCTACCACGAACAAGACGTCGTCAACGAGAAGCTCGCCGAGTACGCCGTCGTCTCCAACGAGAAGGAGGCGTCCAAGCCGCCCGAGGTGGACTGGGCCTCGCTCAAGGCGCTCAACCCCGAGGTCGTCGGCTGGGTGCAGATTCCCGGCACGGTGGTGAATTACCCCGTGTTCCAGGCGTCCGACAACGACAAGTACCTCTACACGAATTACGACGGCGGCACCAACCTCGGCGGCCAGGTGTTCCTCGATTACGAGAACACCGCGCCGGGCATGGTGGACGGCAAGTCGATCATCTACGGCCACCACCTCAAGAACGGCGCGATGTTCAAGGCCGTGGCCGACATGGACAAGCAGGCGTATTTCGACAGCATCGAGACGGTGTGGTACGCAACCGAGAACGAGACCTTCGAGCTCGAGCCGCTGTTCGTGTTCTACACCAATCCCGACGACGGCGAGGTGCGCACCTTCAAGTTCGACACGCCCACCGCGCTGCGCGTCCACCTCACCGACGAGCTGTCCCGCGCCGTGGCGGCCGACCCGCTCGCGCAGGGCAAGGTCGACCTCGTGACGCGCGTGATGGTTCTCTCTACCTGCAATTACATCGACGGGCAGGGGCGCACCATCCTGGTGTGCGGCCTCAAGAGCGAGACCGCGCCCGTCGAGATCGCCAACGTCGTAAGCAACTAGGGTCGCCGCGGGGGCGCGGCCCTCGTCCGGCTGGCCTTGGGGCCGAGAGGAGATCACATGGCCGAGAGGTCTGCGCACGTCACCTACGAGGACGCGGGTGTGAGCACTGCCGAGGGCGCGCGTGCCGTCGACGCCATCAAGCAGGCCGTCGCGAGCACCACGAGGCCCGAGGTCATCGGCGGGCTCGGCGGCTTCGGCGGCTGCTTCTCGGCCGCGGCGCTCAAGGGCATGGAGGATCCCGTGCTCGTGTCGGGCACCGACGGCGTCGGCACCAAGCTCGCGCTCGCCCAGCTCCTGGGCAAGAGCGACACGGTGGGCGAGGACCTCGTGGCCATGTGCGTCGACGACGTCGTGGTGGTAGGTGCCGAGCCGCTGTTCTTCCTGGATTACATCGCGATTGGGAAGCTCTCGGCCGAGGTGGTCGAGCCCATCGTCGCCGGCATCGCGAACGGCTGCCGCAAGAGCGGCTGCGCCCTGGTGGGCGGCGAGATGGCCGAGCACCCCGGCGTCATGGATCCGGGCGACTACGACCTCGCCGGCTTCGTGGTGGGCGTCGTCGACCGGCCCCGCATGATCGGACCCGAGCTGGTGCGTGAGGGCGACGTCATCCTGGGCATCCCGTCCAGCGGCATCCACTCCAATGGATATTCGCTGGTTCGCAAGGTGTGCGTCGAGGGACGTACGGTGGACGAGCTGCGCGAGCCCCTGCCCGAGCTGGGCGGGCGCTCCCTCGGCGACGCCCTCCTCGAGCCCACGGCGATCTACGCCGGCGCGCTCGTGCGCGTGTTGGCGACGGGCGCGCCCATCCATGCGATGGCGCACATCACCGGCGGCGGCATCACCGAGAACCTCGACCGCGCGATGCCCGAGGGCCTCGACGCGCTAGTCGACCGCGGTGCTGTGGACGCGGACTCCGCCGATGGCTTCGGCGACGGCCCCGCGTGGGAGGTTCCGCCTGTCATCGATTACGTGGTGCGCGCGGCCGGCCTCACGCCGGACGAGGCGTACCGCACCTTCAACATGGGCGTTGGCATGAGCGTGATCTGCGCGCCGGACGACGTCGACGAGGTGGCCGAGGCGCTCTCTGCCGAGGGGCTCGAGCCGTTTGTGATGGGCGAGGTCGTAAGCGGCAACGGCAAGGTGCAGTATCGCTAGGACGCCCGGTGTGTCATCCTGAGCGAAGCACCGAAGGCGTGCCAGGTGTGTCATCCTGAGCGAAGCACCGAAGGTGTGCCAGGTGTGTCATCCTGAGCGAAGCACCAAAGGTGCGCCCGGTGTGTCATCCTGAGCGAAGCACCGAAGGTGCGGAGTCGAAGGATCTCCGCCCGAAAGACGACAGGGGAGTGTCATGGCCATCAAGCTCGGCGTTCTCATCAGCGGGTCCGGATCGAACCTGCAGGCCCTCATCGACAACATCGAGGCAGGCACGCTGGACGCCACCATCGAGGTGGTCATCTCCAGCCGCGCCGACGCCTACGGTCTCAAGCGCGCCGAGGCTGCCGGCATCCAGACACTCACCCTCTCGCGCGAGCTCTACGACGACCCCTTCACGGCCGACGAGGTCATAGCCAGCACGCTCGCTGCCCGCGAGGTGGACTACGTCATCATGGCCGGCTACATGCGTATGGTGCACGACCCCATCCTGCGCGCCTTCCCCAATCGCGTGGTGAACCTGCATCCTGCGCTGCTGCCCAGCTTCAAGGGCGCGCATGGCATCCAGGAGGCGTTCGACTACGGCGTGAAGCTCACGGGCATCACGGTGCACTTCGCCGACGACCGCTACGATTGCGGACCGATCATCGCCCAGCGTGCGGTGGCAATCGAGGAGGGCATGACCGTCGAGCAGCTCGAGGAGCGCATCCACGCCGTGGAGCACGAGCTGTATCCCGAGGTCATCCAGTGGCTGGCCGAGGGCCGCGTGAGCGTGGACGAGCATGGCCACGTGCACGTCGCGTAGCGCAATCTGCCCCTCATAACAGCATTCGGCGGGCCCATCTGCTACAGAATTGCGATTCTGCGACATTTTTTGCCGTCTGGGCGGGTAGTGCGCCATTCTTTCCTGGGCATTTGTCATGCGCTACTCGGCTGGAGGCCAAAAATTGTCGCAGAATCGCAATTCTGTAGCAGCGAGGGTGCGCTAGGAGCCAATTTCCACTGTCGGGAGCAGCACCTGCCACCATGCCTGGTCGGTGAGCGAGGGCAGCGAGCCCAAGCGACGCTCAGATTCGAGGAGTCTTGCGTGTGCCTGCCGACGCGCCTGGTCCATCCGCGCAGTCTCCTGGTCGCGAAGGCCCATCTGCCTGCGTAGCGCCCTAACGACCACCTGAAAGCTCTCGTAGTTGTTCATGTGCTCGGTGTTCAGGGGAACAATCGTCGTTCCCATGGCATTCAAGGTGGTTATCTTCTCCAAATCACGATATGCAGCTTCGTTCGTATCGTGCAGATGGCTGTTGTACTCCACGCCCAAGCGCTTCTCCGGCCAGTACAGATCTACCTCCAGGTACTTCCTCGTCGTGAGCTTCGCTCCCTCCGCACTAAGCGGAATCTCGGCGTTTGCCTCCATCCCGGCGAGAGCCTGGCCGCCCATCCGAGCTGGTGCGCTGAGAAGGCAGGACAGCGTCGACTCGCGGGGCGATCGCGTTCGCTCGATGATGTGGCCCGCGCAGCGCCGCGCCTCTTTTGCGCCTGCCAACCCCGCGGCGTGCGTATCGAGGAAGTCTAGAATTGCATTCCTCGAGGTGATGGGCTTCCGCTCCAGCAAATCGCCTGCCCAGAGGTTGTAGGGGTATGCGTAAAGCGAGCAGAGGTCGGTGCCTATGCGCGCGAGCTCGAGGCCGGAGTGCGTGCGGGCCATCTGCAAATAGCAGAGTTCCGGGGATACAACGTGCAACCCGTTGCCAAGGGGCACAATGGCGCCCTCGGGGAAGTGCCCTTCGTTCCAAACGTGGAACTTTGACGAGGGCAGCCTCGTCCGCTCTATTGCCGAGCCAACGAGGAGGTCAAGCGTGCGGCGAACTCCAGTCGAGCGCCTGAACGACGCGCGCAGCGAGTGAAGTTGGTTGCGGGTGAGCTCGACAGGGGAAATCGCAACATGGGCGTTCTCGAACTCTGACTTGTAGAGGGAGAGGCTCGAGAGCCAGAACTCGAGTGCCGTATGGTGCGATAAGACAAGCCTCATGGTGAAGGCAAATACTATCACCGCGCGGGAGGCCGGAAACATCCTATTTGGCGAATGGCGAAAGTGATAATCGCGACACCGGATTATGTCGGGCTGGGGAGTGACACGGCGCCGGGGGCGAGTGGCGGATTGCGCGGAGCGAGCGGCTCGCGTGAGGCCCGATTCGGTCCGCGCGAGACAAAAGAGGCGGGCCCCGGCGAATGTGCCGGAGCCCGTTGGTCGTGCGAGTGGGTGCGATGGGGGAGCGCTACTCCGCCGGCTTGTCGCCGCCGAGGAATCCGTCGAGGAACTCCTTGCCCTTGCCGAGAAGATCGTTGGCAACTTCGGCGCCCTTGCCGAGGGCGTCGGAAGCGTCGGCCTTGAGCTGATCGACGTCAACGTTCGCGGCGGCCTCCTTGCCCTTCGCGAAGAGCGACTCGGCGGCGCGCTGGAAGTCGCCGAGATCGAGACCGTCGTCTCCGGCGAAGTCCGCGAAGGCCGCCTTCACCTTGTCCAGATCGCTCGCGTTCAGCTCGAGCCCGGTGATGTCCCTGATGGCCTGGGCGGCCTCGGCCGGTGCGTTCTTGACCTTCTCGACGAGCTCTGGATGAGCGTCGAGCGCCTCCTGGACCTTCTGCTTGATGTCGACTTCTGCCATGGTTCCTCCTTAGGGGATGTGCGCCCGCTGTGGGCCTGCGTCTGGGTTCAGTCTACCCATCTCAGGAGCATGCGAACCTCTTGAGAAGACTGTATTCGACGGTCGGCGAGAGGCTTCCCATAACGTAAGATATTAGTGTCTGCCTGCGGTTTCTTTAGTTTACGTAAGATTTTGCGTTCTAGCTGGCCGGATATTGCTAAAGCGACTGGTTCGCCGTTTTGGGACGTTTCCTCCTGCGAGGGATGCCGATGTAGGTAGATGCCCGTGCACATGAGATGTGGATGATGACGCCGTGGCGTTGCCTGGCGACGGCGGGCGCATGCGGATCCGACGATGCTGCGCAGTCGGCACGGTGCTCGCGATGGCGCGCGGGAGGGGAGGAGGGTGCGGCGAGGCGAGCGTGATGGTGCGCACGGCGGGGAGGGGTTCTTGCGCACCGCGTGGGGCGTGGCACAGGAGTGTGAGGGCCGCGGCGAGACACGCGGATCGGCGCCCGGGACGCCACGCGGGACGAGGGTTGGCCGCGCATGACCGCGTGCAATCCCAAACGGAATTGCGAAGAACGTAGCCCTTGATTTATTACGAATCGGGAATACAATTGTTGGCACGGCAACTCAAACGCAACGTAACCGCACCCAAAAGAAGGCAGCCGAAATGAGCACCCAAACCTATCTTGGATCCAACGCGTCGCACTTCCGTCTCGACCCGCGCTATGCCACCGATGCGCGCAACGCCGCGTCGGATATGCGTTCGATCGGCATCCTGCTGCGCCGCCGTCGCAAGGAGCTCGGCTACACCCAGGAGGAGATCGCCGAGCACCTCCACTACAGCCCACGCCTCATCGGCGAGATCGAGCGCGGCCGTGGGTCGGTAGGGATCGAGCGCGTCCTCAGGCTCGCGAGCGTGCTGGGCATCGACCCGGTCATGCACGTCCGCGGGAAGTAGGGCACTCGACGCTTCCAGGGGCGCGGGACTACCCCAGCCTACGGAGGACCCCGTCGATCGTCGCCTCATCCTCGATTCGCGTAATGGCGAATGTTCTCTTGCCGGCATCTTTGAGCGAGGCGCCAACGAGGTACCCCTCCTGGCCGTCGAGAATGAGAAAGCGGTCGTGGAACTCGGTGGTGCTGCCCACTGTCAGATGCGGATACTGCGCGTTGAACGCAGCGATGTCATGTTCCGTGAGGCTGGTTTTGGGGTGCGTCCAGATGGATGCGGCAACCCCAGCCGCCTTCTTTGCAAGGATGCCGAGCGTGCCGATGTCAACGTAGCTGTCGACCAACACGATCTCATGCTTGGCGCGACGCACGAGCGATACGAGAAGCTCATGGGCATCAAAGATCTGCCCCTCGAAGAAGACTTTCTGCCGCGGGGGCTCTTGTGCGCCCATGTAGTCAAACACCTGCTCGAACCGTCTGTCGGTGACCTGCTGGTACTCAAGCTGGCGAAGCTCGACGGCGCGTATCTGCTCAAAGAGAACGGCGTTGTTTGCGATGAAACGCCGCATCTCGACGAAGGCGCGCATTATCTGGACGCTGGCTTGGACGGCAACGTCGCTGCGAAGGACGCCGGCGAGCATGGCCACGCCCTGCTCGGTGTAGACGTAGGGCAGGGTTCGGCGACCTCCTTGAGCAAATTCATGCAGGTCAACGCTTGAGGTGCCAATTTGGCACCTCAAAACCTCAAGCTCTTCGTCGGTGAGCTGAAACCGGAAATCCTCGGGAAAACGAGGTGCATTGCGCTTGGCCGCACGGTTGAGCGCCTTCGTCTCCACCTGATAGAGCTTTGCCAGATCGCTATCGAGCATTACCTGCATTCCTCGGATGCTGTAGATGAGATCCCTGAGCTCGAAGCTGTTGGCCGATAGGGATAGTCTTTCGCTGCTGCTGCTGGGCATGGCGTCCTCCTCCGGTGTCGTGCGGCTGTCCCCGGGGAGGGTTAGGTCACGATTGGCTACGTGCCAGCCAGCTGATATCGTTAGAACAAGTGTACCATATACTGCGGAACATATATTCGAGAATGTCGAGAAATTCTGGCGACGATATCGGCTGGCGGGCAACCGCCTGGCCCGGCAGAGTGCCGGGCGGCTGGCAGGATCAGAGGAGAGACATCGTGCCCGTTGGGAGCTCCGCGACGAGCGAGATTCGCCCGCCAACCGCCTCGACGTAGCGCCTGATGGTGTCCAGGGTCATTGCGGAGAGGTCGCCGTGCTCGATGCGCGAGATGCGATTCTGCGATACGCCCATGATGCGCGCGAGCTCAACCTGCGTGATTGAATTCGCCTCGCGCGCTTCGCGCAGCCGATAGGCGTCGATTACCCTTCGCGTCTCCGCGCGAGCTACGGCCATCTGCTCTTCGGATATCCCGCGTTTCTGCAGGTACTCAGTCAGGTCGGCCATTTTCGTCTCCCAATCTGCTCAGGTGGTCATTGAATAGGGCCTCGGCCTTTGGAATGGCGGTCTTGTACCAGCGGGCGGCCAAGGGCAGGGCCCTGTCCTCAAGGAGCTCAAGAGCCGCGAAGATCCGCGCGACAGTCAACTTTCCACACCACATACCTCCTAGTATAGCTTATAAGCTATATATCTCATACGCTATATTGATGAGGGCTAACGAACGTTGTAGCTGCGGGGTAGACGGGGATTGGAAGGCAGAGCGATTTCAGCTAAAGAGGGTCGTGCGCAATCCTGAGCGAGCGAAGCGAGTCGAAGGATCCCCCGCGGCAGGAAAAGGGCGAGGTCCTTCGACTCCGGCGCTGTGCGCCTTCGCTCAGGACGACACGTAGTTCCCGGCGCTCCGCTCAGGGCGATACCAAGGAGCTAGATACGACCAAGGCCGCCCTGTGAGGCGGCCTTGGTCGTACACAGTACCATCAAGCGCCGCGGAGGGAACTGCCAGAACCCCCTGCGTCCACCTCATCTTAGCGGATGTTTAGGTGACGGGCGGCGTGGTCGCCCTGCGGCGTCGTCGGATGGCGGCAGTGTACAAGTTGTGGTGCGATCCGGGATTCGTACTGGGAAAACGCCGAGACGTCGGACAACTTGCGCACTAGAGGGGGGCGGCGTGAACAGTGAAACACGCCCCTGTTCACGTGGATGAGAAAAAGGGCAGCTACCTACTTCGACATACTGTCAGGGAAGGGGACAAGCCTGCAGATGAAGTATATGACGAGTTAAAACGGCAAATCATACGAATTGGGAAGATTAGATTGTCCCAGGTAGTCGGTGCTATAGCTGAATTGTAGAACAAGACGGGAATCTAGGTTAAACACACGAACAACTGTGCGTAATTGTGATATGATGGAATCGGATGCAGGGAGGTTCCCCTCCGAGGCCGACGGCCCGCGCGCGACGCGGAGCGAGCCCGGCGGAAGGGGGTGGGGTGCGTGTCATCCTGAGCGAGCGAAGCGAGTCGAAGGATCCCCCGCAGCAGGAAAAGGGCGAGGTCCTTCGACTCCGGCGCTGCGCGCCT
>CACZNT010000101.1 GCA_902782635.1 uncultured Coriobacteriaceae bacterium | reverse complement strand
GAGAGCGTCACGGCCGACGTCGAGCACCTCTCGCACTGGCTCAAGAAGTACGACACTTATGCGGCGGGCTCGTGCAGCTGCGCCGTCGCCGAGCGCGCACGCGGCGAGAACGGCGGCCGCGACCCGCAGAACTGGTGCATCGGCGTCGGCGACATGGCCACCTACCTGGTGGAGACCGGCAAGGGCCACTACATCTCCTACGACGAGGTCATCGACATCCTGATTCTCTCGGAGAAGAACGGCTACGTGCACCAGATCACCAACATCGACGGCGAGAACAAGATCTTCGGCATCTGCAACTGCGCGGTGGGCGTGTGCAACGCGCTGCGCACCTCGCAGCTCTTCAACACCCCGAACCTGTCCCGCTCGGCCTACGTGGCCCACGTCGACGCCGAGAACTGCGTGGCGTGCGCCGGCTGCGTGGAGGTGTGCCCGGCAGGCGCCGTCCAGCTCGGCCAGAAGCTCAGCACCGTGGACGGCCCCGTCAAGTACCCGCGCCAGCCGCTCCCCGACGAGCTGCCCTGGGGCGAGGACGACTGGGATCCCGACTACAAGAACAACAACCGCATCGAGACGCACGACTCCGGCACCGCCCCCTGCAAGACGGCGTGCCCGGCCCACATCTCCATCCAGGGCTACCTCAAGATGGCCTCCGATGGCCGCTACACCGAGGCCCTCGAGCTCATCAAGAAGGAGAACCCCTTCCCGGCCGTGTGCGGGCGCATCTGCAACAAGCGCTGCGAGGATGCCTGCACGCGCGGGACGGTGGACGAGGCCATCGCCATCGACGACGTCAAGCGCTTCATCGCCGCGAAGGATCTCGACGCCAAGACGCGCTGGGTGCCCGAGAAGGTAGTGCCGTCGATGCGCGGCGACCTGCCGGAGAAGATCGCCATCATAGGCGCCGGGCCTGCCGGCCTCACCTGCGCATACTACCTGGCGCAGATGGGCTACCACCCCACCGTCTTCGAGAAGAGCGAGCGCCCGGGCGGCATGATGGCCTACGGCATCCCGGCCTACAAGCTGCCGCGCGACGTCATCGAGGCCGAGATCGACATCATGCGCGAGCTGGGCGTCGAGATTCGCTGTGGCGTCGAGGTGGGCAAGGACGTCACCATCCAGCAGCTCCGCGACGAGGGCTACATGGGCTTCTACCTCGCCATCGGCTGCCAGGGCGGCAAGATGCCCGGCATCGAGGGCGAGGATGCGGCAGGCGTCGTCACCGCGGTGGACTTCCTGCGCGACGCGCTCTCCAACCCCGATAAGGAGGTCTCCGGCACCACCATCGTCATCGGCGGCGGCAACGTGGCCATCGACGCGGCGCGCGTGTCGGCCCGCTGCGGCTCGCCCGACGTCTCGATGTACTGCCTCGAGCAGCGCGACGAAATGCCGGCGCTTCCCCTCGAGATCGCCGAGGCCGAGGAGGACGGCGTCGAGATCGCAAACGGCTGGGGACCCGCGAAGATCGAGGTGGACGCCAAGGGCAAGGTCTCCGGCGTCACCTTCAAGCGCTGCACCAAGGTCTACGCCGAGGACGGCTCGTTTGCCCCCGCCTACGACGAGAGCGACACCGTCACCGTGCCCTGCGAGCACGTCGTGCTCTCCATCGGCCAGGCCATCGAGTGGGGCGGCCTGCTCGAGGGCGAGGACGTGGAGCTCGGGCGCGGGAACGGCGCCGTGGCGGATGCCAAGACCTACCAGACCTCCGTGCCCGACATCTTCGTCGGAGGCGACGTCTACACGGGGCCGAAGTTCGTGATCGACGCCATCGCCGCAGGCCACGAGGCAGCCATCTCGCTGCACCGCTTCGTGCAGACCGGATCGTCGCTCACGACGGGCCGCAACCAGCGCCACTACGTCGAGCTCGACAAGTCCAAGATCGTGCTCTCCCCCGGCGACTACGACCACTCGGGTCGCCAGGTAGCCGCGAGCGCGAAGGTGAAGAGCATCCTGCACAACTGGGACGACCCCACCCGCGAGCTCAGCGAGGACCAGATCAAGATGGAGTGCGCACGCTGCCTGTCCTGCGGCAAGTCGGTTGTCGACCCCAACAAGTGCATCGGCTGCGGCCTGTGCACGACGCGCTGCGAGTTTGATGCCATCCACCTGCGCCGCGACAACCCGGATGCGAGCCGCATGATGGTTGCCGAGGACAAGGTGAAGACGCTCCTGCCCAATCTGGTGAAGCGCGGCGTCAAGGTGTACAAGAACAAGCTGCTGGGCAAGGTGGACGAGCTCAAGCATCCCATGGGATAGGCGCATGCACGAGCTTGGCATCGTCTTCCACATGATCGACCTGGTGGAGGAGGTGGGGCGCGAGAACGGCCTCGCCTCCGTCTCCAAGGTGAACCTGCGCCTCGGTCAGGTGACGGGGGTCATCCCGTCCTACCTGCTCGACTGCTGGCGCTGGGCCGCCGACAAGCACGAGATGCTCGTCGGCGCCGAGCTGGCCGTCGAGGAGGTGGAGGCCGACACCGTGTGCAACGCCTGCGGGAAGGTCTACCCCACGCTGGAATTCGGCAAGACGTGCCCCGCCTGCGGAAGCGAGGACACCGAGCTGCTGCACGGGCTCGAGATGGAGCTCACGAGCATCGAGACCTGCGACGCATGACAAAGGGGACAGTCCCCTTTGTCATGACAGAAGGGACAGGTCTCGCGTCAGATTTCGAAGGGCAGCCGACGGTCGTTTGCGATGATCCCCTGGAAGAGCGGCGTGGAGAAGCGCTCCGAGAAGATCTGGCACTTGCACATGAAGAGGTACCAGACGTTGAGGCCGCAGCCGAAGAGCGACTCGAAATTGGCCTGGCCCTTCGATATGACGACGTCGGATTCCTCGATTGCCGCACGCGCCTCGGCAGAGATCACCTCGAGCGGATTGCCCGGGTAGTCGCAGCCGTGGTCGATGACGCGCGCCACCTCGGCAAGGCCCACCTGCTCGGCATCCTCGCGGCACGCATCGTTCACCACCGGCACGCCCTTCACCACCACGGTGATGTCGAGGTCGGGGTACTGGCGGCCAATCTCGCGCATGAGGACCTTGTCGCACACCACCTCGCCGCAGTTGTCGGTGAGAAACGCGAGCGTCTTCGCCGAGGCCAGGTCGGCCTTGATGGCGGCGAGGTCGGCATCGGACACCGGCACCTCGTCGGCCTTCTCGATGTATCCCAGCAGCCGCTCGTCGTCGATCTCGTCGAGGATCGTGAAGTCGATGAAGTTGCCCATCATCGCGAGCTGCATGGCCATGAGCAGCGGGTCGGCCGCCTCCTGCACGCGACGGTCCATCTCCCCCTCGAGCCCGAGCATCAGCTTGTTGAAGTGGGCCCGCTCCTCATCGAAGGTGTCGCGAATGCCGAAGAGCTCGTAGCGGGCGACGTCGATGTCGTGGGCGATGATGGGGGCGTTCGAGGTCTTGGGCGAGCTGGCGAGCACCTCGAGGGCGCGCTGCATGTACTCGATGCGCAACGACTCGTCGGCGTCTGCGGGAATGCGCTTGAGCTGCTTCTCGGCAAAGCATCCCAGGCACTCGGAATGCAGCCGCTCCACTACGCGCGGGCTCACGCGCGCCCCGCGGCCATCTTGTAGACGTCGAGCATCTCGGGCTCGCCGAGCACCTTGGCAGAGCCCTGGGTGCCGCCGCATGCGATGGCGCAGTCGTGGGCGAGCTTTTCCAGCTGCTCGTCGGTGGGCTCGATGCCGAGCTCGGCGAAGTTGGTGGGCATGCCGATGGAATGGTAGAACTCCTCGACGGCCGCCACGCCCTCGAGCGCAATCTCCTCGTCGGTCTTGCCCTCCGGGTCGACATCCCACACGTTGACGGCAAACTTGACGAAGCGGTCCATGCAATCGGCCATGACGTAGCGCGCCCAGTGCGGCCAGATGGCGGCCAGGCCCGCGCCATGCGCCACGTCGAACATGCCGCCCACCTCGTGCTCGAGCATATGGGCCGACCAATCGCCGCCGTCGGTGCCGCAGCCGGTGAGGCCATTGTGGGCAAGCGAGCCGGCCCACATGACGTCGGCGCGCGCCTCGTAGTTGTCCGGCTCCTCGCGGAGGATGAGCGCGCAATCGCGCACGACGCGCAGCAGGGCCTCGGCGATGCCATCGGTGAGCTCCATCGTGGGTGCGACGCTCGTGAAGTAGCGCTCCATCGTGTGCATCATGATGTCGGTGCAGCCGCAGGCCGTCTGGTAGTCGGGCAGCGTCATCGTCAGCTCGGGATTCATGATGGCGATGCGCGGGCGCGCGAGGTCGTCATCATAGGCGCGCTTCTCCAGCGTCTCGTCGTTGGTGATGACGGAGCTGTTGGACGTCTCCGAGCCGGCCGCCGAGATCGTGAGCACGCTGCCGAGCGGGAAGCAGGCCTTGGCCGTGCGCACGTGCTCGTAGAGCTCCCAGACATCATGCTCAGGCTCGGCCAGGCCGTAGGCAATCGCCTTGGTCGAGTCGATCACCGATCCGCCGCCGACGGCGAGCAGGAAGTCGACGCCCTCCTTCTGAGCGAGCTCGATGCCCTCGTAGACCTTCGAGATGCGCGGGTTGGGCTGGACGCCGCCCAACTCGACATGGCCGATGCCCGCCTCGTCCAGATAGCCGAGCACGCGATCGAGAAGACCCGAGCGCACGACCGACCCGCCGCCGAAGTGCACGAGGACCTTGGTCGCGCCCTGCTCGGCGAGCAGTTCGCCCACACGTGCCTCGGCATCGTGGCCGAAGGCGACCTTGGTGGGGACGTTGTAGGTGAAGTCAAGCATGGGGACTCCTCTCGCGTAGGCTATGCCTCCATTATGGGACAAGGCCGGACGACAGGCAGCAGGGAGGCGCCGTGCGGCAATCGGAGTCTCTCATCCCGCATTTTGATGACAACTTGCCACCTCGCACCTGGAAACCTCACAGCACCCTGCTGCTTTTGCGAGCCGATTGTGAAACACCCAGGATGAGTCTCCACAACTGCTTTCAAGACGCGTGTGCTGTGAGGTTTTGCCGTCGGGCGCGGACGAGCCGGCGGGTCGTAGCTAGAAGGGCAGGCGCGAGTCCAGCAGCAGCCGCATGCCGTTCAGGATGACGATGACGAGCACGCCCGTATCGGCGAACACCGCAGCGCCCATGCCCGCCATGCCGGCAATCACCAGCACGAAGACGATCAGCTTGACGCCGATGGCGAAGGCGATGTTCTCGCGCACGATGTTCATGGCCCGGACCGCAAGCGCGAAGAAGCCGGGCAGCTGGGACAGGTCGTCCGCGAGCAGGGCGACATCTGCCACCTCGAGGGCCGTATCCGAAGAGGCGGCCGACATGGTTATCCCGAGATCTGCGCGAGCCAGGGCCGGAGCGTCGTTGACGCCATCGCCCACCATGGCCACGCACTCACCTGCCGCCTGGAGCTCCTGCACGCGCTGAGACTTGCCCTCGGGGAGGAGCCCCGAGGAGACGGCCTGGATTCCCACCTGCCCCGCCACATGAGCGGCAGCGCGGGCGTTGTCGCCCGTGAGCATCTCCACCTGGGAGATTCTGTCCTGGGAGAGCAATCCCGAGACAGCCGCGGGCGCCTCCTGGCGCACCGTGTCGGCAACGCCGATGACGCCCGCGACGATGCCGCCGGCAGACACAACCACAGCCGTGGCCCCTTGGGAGCCGAAGTCCTCGACAGAGAGCTGCGTCTCGTCGTCCGCGGCACCCGCGAGCGAGGCCTTGCCCGCCGTGCAGGGCACGCCGGCAATCGAGCCCCGCATGCCCGAGGAGGTGAGCTCCTGGATGTCCGTCGCCTCGCAGAGGGGAATCGCCCGCGCATCGGCTGCCTCGACGATCGCGCGCGCTATGGGGTGAGCCGAGCCGCACTCCAGCGCGCGGGCGATGGCGAGCACATCCTGCTCGCTGGCACCGTTGAGCGTCGTCACCCCCACGACCTGCGGTCGTCCGGTGGTGAGCGTGCCCGTCTTGTCGAGCAGCACCGCGCTCGTGCGGCTTGCCACATCGAAGCTCGACCCGCCCTTCACCAGCACGCCGTCGCGTGCGGCGCGCGTGATAGCGGAGACAAAGGTGACCGGCGTCGACACCACGAGCGCGCAGGGGCAGGCCACGACCAGCAGCGAGAGGGCGCGATAGGCCCAGTCGTGCCAGAGCGCGCCGTCGAAGCTCCCGCGCACCAGGCACAGGACGAGCGGGACGATGATGCCCAGCACGAGGGCGCCCACGATGACGATGGGCGTGTAGCGCGCGGCGAAGCGGTTGACGAAGCTCTCGTAGGGAGCCTTGCGCTCCTGGGCGTCGCGGACCATGTCGACGATGCGGGCGAGGGTCGACTCCTTCTCCGCGGCCGTCACGCGCACGTCGATGACGCCTGCGGTGTTGAGCGAGCCTGCGTACACCTCGGCGCCGGCCGCCTTGTCCACCGGCACCGATTCGCCCGTGATGGCGGCCTCATCGAGCGCCGTCGAGCCGGTCTCGATGATGCCGTCAAGCGGCACGCGCTCGCCAGGCAGCACGCGGATGAGGGCGCCCGGGGCAAGGTCGTCTACGGCGGCATCTGCCATGGCGCCGTCGGAGCCCACGAGATGTGCCACCTCGGGCGCCAGCTCGAGCAGCTCGGCGATGGATCCGCGCGTCCTGCGCATCGCAAGGCCCTCGAGCCACTCGCCCACCTGATCGAGGAATATGACTATGGCGGCGTCACCGAGCACGTCGCGATCGCCTGCGAGCCCCATGATGAGGGCGCCCAAGACGGCCGTTCCCATGAGCAGGCTCATATTTGCCCGACGCTCGCGAAGGGCCTTCCATGCCGAGGGGGCGACGAAGACGAGGCCCGCCACAGCCGCGATGACGAACGCCACCGCTGCGGCCGTCTCCTGATGAGCCAGGTGCTCGAGGATGAGCCCAATCGCAATACCTGCGCCCGAGATGCCCATCAGAACGAGCTCGCGCGGCTCCGCACCCTCCTCCTCGTGGTCGTGGCCGCATCCGCAGCTTTCATGGCCGCAGCCACAGCCGTCGTGCTCCTCATGCTCGTCGTCGTGATGATGCTCACATTCGTGATGATGCTCACATTCACATGCCATGGCCTACGCTTGCACCTCCTCGTGACCCGACCCCTCGGCAGCATGCTCGAGGCCGGTGCTGATGAGCTGGATGACATGCTCGTCGGCGAGCGAGTAGATCATGCGCTGCCCCTCGCGGCGGGCCGCGACGAGCCCGCGGTCGCGCAGGAGGCGCATCTGATGGGATATGGCTGATTGCGACACCGAGCAGGCAAGCTGCAGCTCGGAGACGCTGCACTCGCCCCTGGCCAGCGCGCCGAGGATCTTGAAGCGGGTGAAGTCGGAGAGGGCGTCGAAGATCTGCGTGGCCCCGTAGACGACGGCGTCGTCTGCCAGATGGTCGGCCAAGAGCAGCTCGTCTACCCCATGCGTTTTGGCGTCCATAGTCTCACCTCAATAAATGAGCATCTGTTCATATGTTCACATTCAGTATAGCATCTTGCATGAGTCGCACAAGCATCGTCTTGGCAGGGGCGGCGAATGACATCGCGCGTGCCGGGTACCATTGGCTTAGCGGCGCATCGGCGAAGGAGGTGGACATGGGCGGGCGGAACAGATTCGACGATATCCTCGTGGGCATCGTGCTCTGCACCCTCGCGCTGGCAATCGGCATTACCGCGCTGGGGGCGCAGCTCCTCCCCGTGGCAGCTGCCGGGGCAGCCTGCGTGGGCGCCTTCTGGCATGTCCACGCCTCGGGAGAGCGCCGGCTCGCCGCCCGTCAGGCGTCCATGTCCGCAGAGCGGGATGCCGCGACCTCCGATGACGTAGCCACACCCGAGTCCGCGCCCGAAGCCATGGTCGAGCCCTCAGCAGAGCCCGAGGCGACGCCGGAACGCGCCATCTCCCCCACCGAGTCCGAGGCCGAAGGCAAGCTCCCGCAGGCAGGCGATGCCACCGAGGACGACGATCTCCAGGCTGCCGAGCCCGAGGCCTCCAAGCTCAACGTCGCGGCCCTCGTCGATAGCCTCATGCGCACCGCCTCCCCGCTCGAGGAGCTCGAGGAGGAGGTCCGCGCCATCCAAGCGCGCTCCGAGTCGGGTGCACGCCCCTCGCCCAGCGAAACCGAGCTCTTCTTCGCCCGCTCGCTCGAGGAGGCGGGGCTCCTCGACGACGACATCGAGCTTCCCGATGCCTTCCTGGCAAGCGACGGCCGCACGGGCCTCGTGCGCTTTTCGGTGATCTCCCCCACCACCACCTACCTCGCCATGCAGCGCCTGCTCGCCATCGAGGGCGCGCTTCGCAGGATCATCTGCGCCGAGCTGGCCTTCGGCGACCTCTCGTCCGTCACGCAGGACGAGCTCCAGGCATTCACGCAGGGCCTCTTCGGCTCGGTGATGACGCAGGTATCCGGCCTCTCCGTCGGCGACGTCACCAGGGGCGAGGAGCGGCCGGACGGCGAGTGGGCGGTGAGGCGCGGGCTTGCGCTCGTCATCGACTCCCTCCAGACGCCCGCGCGCCTCGACGCCGACTTCCGCGTCAACATGGAGAGCGGCTCCATTGCCATCCAGGTGAAGGTTCCCTCCGCCGATGTCATGCCCAAGACCGCCTGGTCGGCCGAGCTCGGGCGCACCATCGACACCACTACGTCGATGCGCGTCCAGGCGGCCTCGGCCTACGCGCTCAGGCTCGGACTCACGCTCGCCTACGTCGCGGCTTGGTGCTCGCCGCAGGTTCGCGAGGTCTACGTCGCCGGCGTGCGCGATACCGCGGCTCGCCACCTCTGCCTCTACTCGGCAAGGTTCACGCGCGCCCAACTCGAGCAGATCGACCCGGCTGACGTCGGCGACCCCTATGCCATCTTCAGGCGGGTCGGGGCGACGATGGACGAGCACGAGGGCGTGCTCGCGGGCGTGCGGCAGACCTTCTCGCTCGAGGACGAGCGCTTCTGCCCGCCGAGCCGCTACGACGAGGTCGAGCTATCCGGCCGCGTGCTGCCTGATGAGCTCTCCCGCGTGCTGGGCGCGCAGACCGTGAGCGACCTCGGCATCAACGGCGATGCTAGCCGCATGCGCATGGCCGACGACATCATGCGCTCCATAGTCCCCACGAGCGGCAGCTCCGCCGAGCGCAACGTCGGCATCATCCTCGACACCGCCACGCGGGCCAACGACCCGATGCTGCTCCACGATGCGCACCGCACCGTCTCCAAGATAATCAGCGGCCAGCTGGACGAGGGCAACGCCGTGGCGATTGGCGACGAGTTCGCCCATGGCGACGAGCTCTCGCAGGCGGTGAACGCCACCGTCCGCGCGATGATGGCGGGACGTCCCCTGGGCGATTCCATACGCGCTCTCGAGCTCGCGCTGCTGCCCATCGACGGCGTGGGTGCCTATGATGACGGCCCCGACGAGGAGTGGCGCACCTTTGGCTCCTATGTCGACCGTGCGCTCTACAACCGCACCTTCGCGCAGGAGGGGGTGCGGGTGCGGCTGGTTCCGCCGAGCTACTACCACGCCCATCTCATGCTCTCGAATGCGCTCCTGCTCGAGGGGCGTGCCGCGGAGGCGCTCCCCTACGCACGCCGCGCCCTCGAGCTCTGCCCCCTGGACGACCGCGCCCACCTGCGGCTCGTGCGCTGCCACGAGCTCGTTGGCGAGATCGGCGAGGCCATCGCCTGCCTGAGGTCGCTCATCGAGGTGGCGCATGATTCCGAGGCGATCGGCGTGGCCTACTACCGCATGGCCTTCATGCAGTGGCGAAAAGAGCGTCCGCGCACGGCCGCCGCCTGCTACATCAAGAGCCTGCAATTCCCCTCGACGATGTTTCCCCTGGCGCTGATGGAGCTCGGCAAGCTGAAGGAGAGCTTCCCTGAGGCAGACTTCGACCTGAATGACGGTGACATCGAGGTGGAGTTCGCGGCCCGCAACATCCCGCTCGCGCCCACGCGCCAGGTGGAGGACGTGCTGGTCGAAGGAGCAAAGGCCGCGCTCGACGCCAACATCTTCCCCGCGGCGCGCGACTTTGCATTCTCGCTGGGCGCGCTCACCGGTGACGAGCTGGTGCGCAACATATTTCACTCGCTCGAGCGCGAGCCGGATAGGTAGTCTCCTGCGTCGACCTTTGCTGCGCTCGCTGCGCTGCGCGAAAGCTCGCTCCGCAAAGGTCGACGCCCTTGCGTAGGCCGGCTCGCGCGCTGCTCGCTACTCGTAAGAGCGAGACGCAAAACCCCAGGAAAGGCTGAGGCAAACCCTTTGAGGGATGGTTTCCTGTCTAACGTGTGCCTAGAGATCGAGCTCCATCAGGCGCGCGATCGACACGATGTAGATCTTGAGGGCCAGCTTGAGCTGCTCCTCCGGGAACGCCTCGTTCGGGCCATGCTCGGTGCCGGCCCACTCGGGCATGGGCAGGCGGCTGTCGTTGGGCCCGAAGGCGCAGGCGCGCTCGAAGTGGCGCGCGTAGGTGCCGCCGCCGATGGTGAACGCCTTGTCCTTATGGCCGGTGAACTCGTTGTAGGTTCTCACCAGCGTCTGGATCTCGGGAGAGTCGGGGCTCGTGAGGAAGGGCTCCTTGTCGAGGTCGATCGTGAACGTGCACCCATACGACTCGCAGAGCGCCTGCATCTTGGCTGCAATGGCCTCGCCCGTGGTGGACTTGGGATAGCGGCTGTCGATGGTCTGCACGAAGCAGCCGTCCACGGTGCGGATCGTGCCGCCGATGCAGGTGAGCGGGTCGAAGACGTCGTCGGTGGCGTCAATGCCCAGGCTCGAGCCGTCCGTAGATGCCATGACCTGGGAGAGCAGGCGCAGGAACTGGCGCTCGGGGTCGCTGCAGATGTCGTTCATGAGCAGGTAGGAGACGAGCACGCCGATGGCGTTCACCGTGCCCTCGGGCATCGAGGCATGGCCGCCCTTGCCATGTGCGGTGAGGCGCACCACGCCCGGTCGCTCCTGCTCGACGTCGACGTCGGCCGTCTTGGGCAGCTCATCGGCCGTGGCCACGACCAGCGCCGTCGCGCTCGAAGGAATGGCGTTGCCCACGATGCCGCCGTCCATCTCGAGGATCTTCCCCCCGGCGATCGGCCCGGAGGTGATGGTCCCGTGGAAGATACCCTTCTCGCCGCAGATCAGCGGGAAATCGGCGTCAGGCGTGAAGCAGAACGCCGGCTGATCGAAGTTCTCCAGATACCACTCGACATCCTCCATGCCCGTCTCCTCGTTGCATCCCACGATGCAGCGAAGCGTGTAGGGCAGCTTCTCGCCCGTCTCGCGCACGTGGCGCACGAAGAAGTGGGCCGCATAGGCGGAGAGCGTGAAGGGGCCCTTGTCGTCGAGGACGCCGCGGCCGATGAGGAACCCGTCCTTGCGCGTCACGCGCAGGGGGTCGAAGTCCCAGCCGCCGCCCGTGGGGACGATGTCGGTGTGGCCGATGGTGGCGATCTGCGTCTCCGATGCGCCCTCGAGGTCGCCGAAGCCGATGCGCCCATCGCAGTTGGTCGTCTCAAGGCCGAGCTTGTCGAGGATGGAGAGTCCGCATTCGAGCGCCTTGGCGGGCGCGGGGCCGTACGGCATCCCCGGAGCGGCGTGCTCCTTGTCCTCCACGGAGTCGATCTGGACGAGGCTGTCGATGTCGGCGACGACATCCTCCCACACCTCGTCTACATAGGCCTCGGCACGCTCGATGATGTTCTCAATCATGGTTTCTCCCTCGTACGTTGACTGCACCCGTCTATCATAGCCATGTTGGGAGGATGGGAAAGCATGACGAAACCAGCTTTGACGGGGCACGATGGCGCACCGGAGATCCTCTGGCCCTTCGCCTTCGGTGCCGCGATCTTCGATTTCGACGGGACCCTTGCCGACACAGCGCAGGTCTGGGACATCGTCGACAGGAGCTTCTGCGCGGAGCACGACATCGAATGGGATCCCGTGCTTGCCAACAAGCTCGCGAGCATGGGATTCGTGGACGCCTCCCTCTGGGTGGTCGAGACCTTCAAGATCGACCAGACCCCCGAGCAGGTGCGCGCAGGCTGGCTGGAGAGCGCGAAGGAGCAGTACCGCCAGCTTGCATACCTGCGGCCGGGGACGCTCGAGTACATCTCCGCGCTCAGGACCGCCGGAGTCCCCACGACGCTTGCCACCACGAACGTCCGCGATGTCGTCGACGTCCTCAAGCCCCGCATCGTGGTGGAGGACCTCTTCGACCACGTCGTCTACGGAAATGACGTGAAGCGCAACAAGGACTTCCCCGACATCTACCTCGAGGCCGCGCGGCGCATGGGCGTCGAGCCGAGCCGGTGCCTGGTGTTCGAGGACCTCCCACAGGCCATACGCTCTGCCCATGCCGCCGGCATGACGGCAGTGGGCGTGATGTCGGGAGACCCCACCCAGCTGGTGGATGAGGTGCGTGCCGAGGCCGATTACGTGCTGGAGAGCTGGACCGACATCAAGCTGGCCTGACGCCCAGCTCTGCCTGCCGAATCCCCGCTGTCCGCTAGCCGATCTCGTCAAGCATCTGCTGCGCATTGTCCTTCGGCTTCACCTTGCCGAGCGCACGCACGATGGTGCCCTCCTCGTCGATGAGGTAGGTGCTGCGTACCAGCTTGCGCGTGACCTTCCCCGTCTTGGTCTCGCTCTGGACGAGGACGTCATATGCCTCGATGACCTCCATGTCCGGGTCGGCGAGCAGGGTGAATGGGAGGCCGTGTTTCTCCTGGAAGCGCTTGTGCGACTCGACCGAGTCCTTGCTCACGCCGATGACGGCAGCGCCCTTCTCGCGAAACTGCGGGTACATCTCCCCGAACGAGCAGGCCTGAGCGGTGCATCCGCTCGTCATGTCCTTCGGGTAGAAGTAGAGCACGACCTTCTGCCCTCGATAGTCGGAGAGGCTCCGCGCAACCCCGTCCTGGTCGAGCAGGGTGAACTCCGGCGCCGTGGTTCCGATGTCGAGCATGACAACCCCCTTCAAAGAAGAGGGGCCGCCTGCGCGACCCCTCGTCCAAGCACTCTTGTCGAGGCTCGACTAGATCTTGGTGACGTTGGAAGCCTGGAGCTTGCCGTTCTGACCAGTCGTAACCTCGAACTCGACGGCCTGGCCCTCGTCGAGGGTCTTGAAGCCGTCCATCTGAATCTCGGAGAAGTGGACGAACAGATCGTCGCCATCCTCGCGAGAGATGAAGCCGTAGCCCTTGTCCGGATTGAACCACTTAACAGTACCCTGAGCCATGACGTGCCTTTCTTTCTGTGTCCCTCAGGACATAACATGCGCTTTCGCGCTTACCTACCGCGGCGTGGCCGCAGTAGCTAGTGTAGCGCAATGCAGCCATGGCTTTGCCGCCAATCGGAAAAGCAGCCGCTCATCTCGCTCAATCGTCCGATGGCCCCGGAGAAGCTGAAAAGTCGCCCGCCGGATGTGACAGTTGGGGACAGTCCCCTTCTGTCACGGATCGCGGGGCCTAGCCGAAGAGCTCGTCATCGAGCTCGACGAGCTCGGACGGCACGCGCAGGAGATCCCACTGGAAATCGTCGGCTACGGCCTCTGCCTGCGCACGGCGTGTCTCGGCAAGCTCGCACTTCCCCATGTCCTCGTAGACGTCGGCGAGCCTGTCGAGCGTATAGGCCACATAGCCGCCCGTGGAATCGCCCACCCCGGAGAGCACCATGAGCTGCACGAGCGACTCGGGCGAGAGCGTGAGCGCCGTATTCGAATCGAGGCCGACGAGGCTCGCCACCTGCTGCTCCACCTGAACGCATGCCTGCTCGTCGTGCTCTTGCACGGCCTTGCGCAGCGAGCGCATCACCATCTCGACATAGCGGGCTATGAGCTCCATCAGGTAGTCGCGCTGCAGCATGCTAGCCCTCGGGAATCGCGATGCCCAGATGCTCGAAGGCAAGCGGCGTGGCGCGACGGCCCTGGGGCGTGCGCACGATGAGCCCGCGCTGGAGCAGGTAGGGCTCGTAGACGTCCTCGAGGGTGGAGGGGTCCTCGCCCACCGCGCTCGCGATGGTGGAGAGCCCCACGGGGCGTCCCCGGTGCACCGAGGCGAGCGTCTCGAGGATCTTCACGTCCATCCAGTCGAGGCCCAGCTCGTCTATCTCGAAGAAGGAGAGGGCACGCGAGGCGACCTCGGCGTCCACCGAGCCTCCCGCACGCTCCTGCGCATAATCGCGCACGCGGCGGAGCAGGCGGTTTGCCAGGCGCGGCGTGCCGCGCGAGCGTGAGGCTATCTCGATGGCGGCGTCGTCGTCCACCTCGACGCCGAGTATGGAGGCCGAGCGCGAGACGATTTGCGCAAGCTCCTCCACGGAGTAGTAGTCCAGGCGGTAGGAGATGCCGAAACGGTCGCGCAGGGGCCCGGTGAGAAGTCCCGTGCGCGTCGTCGCCCCCACGAGCGTGAACGGCTGCACCTCGAAGCGGATGGAGCGAGCAGCCGGCCCCTTGCCGATGACGATGTCCAGGCAGAAGTCCTCCATGGCCGGGTAGAGCATCTCCTCGACGGCGTGGTTGAGGCGGTGGATCTCGTCGATGAAGAGGATATCCCCCGCCTGCAGATTGGTGAGGATGGCGGCGAGGTCGCCCTTGCGCTCGATGACGGGTCCGCTCGTCGTGTGCAGGGTGGTGCCCATCTCGTTGGCGAGCACGCCGGCCAGGGTCGTCTTGCCAAGCCCCGGAGGGCCCGAGAAGATGACGTGGTCGAGGGGCTCGTTGCGGCGCTTCGCGGCCTCGATGAGCACGCGGAGGTTCTCGCGGATGCGCCCCTGGCCGAGATACTGGTCGAGCGTCTTGGGGCGCAGCGTGCGATCGATGCCGAGGTCGTCCTCGGTGAGCTTGCCCGTGACGGACCGCTCGCGCGGGGCCTCGTCGAAGAGATCCTTGCTGGCATCGGCCTCCCACATCATGCACCGCCTCCAAGACGCCTCAGCGCGTAGGGCACGGCCGCCTCGACCGAGGTGATTCCGGCCTCCTCAAGGCCCTCGATGGCAAGAGCCGCCTCCTGGCCGGTGAAGCCCATCGCAAGCAGCGCCGCCGTGACGTCAGCCTCGATTCCGGCAGTTGCCGCAGGAGCTGCGGCCGACAGGGCGGAGGCCGAGCTCACGAGCCCCCTGAGCTCGGCGTCTGAGGCGAAGACACTCTCGAGCTCGAGCACGAGGCGGCTGGCGAGCTTCTTGCCGACGCCGGGCACGCTGGACATGAGGGCCGCGTCGCCCGTGATCACCACGGAGGCGAGGTCGGACGGCGAGAAGGTCGAGAGCACAGACAGCGCCAGCTTGGGGCCCACGCCCGAGATCTGCGTGAGGCGGTCGAAGAGCGAGCGCTCCTCGGCCGTGGCAAAGCCGAACAGCGTCATGGAGTCCTCGCGCACCACCATGCGCACGAGCAGGGACACCCCGTCGGTGCCCACGGGAGGCATCTCGGAGGCCGTGGTGCCCGAGACGCCGAGCTCGAAGCCGACGCCGCCGACGTCGAGCACGATGCGGCTGGGCGTGGCCTCGATGAGCCGTCCGGATAGCGAGACAATCACGTATTCTCCCCTCTCAGGCGAGCTCGCGGGACAGCTCGAGCGTGCGCGCCATGTTGGCGTGGCACACAGCTGCCGCGAGGGCATCGGCGCAGTGATCTGGCTTCGGGTCGTGGTCGAGGGCGAGGATGCGGCGCACCATGAAGGTGACTTGGTCCTTCTCCGCCGCCCCCGTGCCCACCACGGCCTGCTTGATCTGCATGGGAGTGTACTCCCCCACCGGCAGCCCGAGCTTCGCGCAGGCGACGAGCGCCGCCCCGCGGGCGTGCGCGGTGGCAATGGCCGAGCGGGTGTTGCGGCCGAAGAAGACCTCCTCGATGGCGACCTCCTCGGGATGGTGGGTGTCCACGACCGCGGCGATCTGGTCGTAGATGGTGCCGAGCCTATTGTTGAGCTGCTCGGTGGCGGGTGTGGTGATGCAGCCGTAGGCACGCGCCCGGCACTGCATGCCGCGCGTCTCCACAATGCCCCAGCCGGTATTGGCGAGGCCAGGATCTATGCCGAGGATTACCACTTACACCGCTCCCGCTGCTGTTTACCTACCGTTCGAACGTTCGTTCTATGGTAGCACACTTGGCGGCTAGTTGCGCGAGAACAGGCCCCAACCGAAGACGGAATCGTCGCCCTGCAGGCCCTGCCAGGAAAGATCCTGGAGGATGGCGAGGACGTCGTTGACGCGCTCGGCTCCCTCCGCACCCTGGGCGCGGCTGCCGTCCGCGACGGCGCGGGCAATCTCCTCCATGGCGCGCGAGAGTACCTCCGCACCCTCCTCGTAGCCGAGGCCAAGACCGCCGAAGCCCAGGCCCGCCTCCTGGACGGGAGGCTCGCTGGCGCCAGTTGAGATGCGCTCGCGCCACGAGGTGCCCGAGAGAATCGCGAGCTCGGCGAGGGTCCTTGCCGACACGACCGGGGCGATGGCGCTCGAGCGACGGTAGATCTCGCAGTCGGCCAGGCGCGCGAGCACGATCTCGGCGATCTCGCCCATCCCAGGTTCCTCGCCGAGCACCTCGCCATGGCCCCCTCCCCGCTCCACCAGCATGAGGAGGCAGGCGTCAATGGACGAAAGGCGCTCCTCGGGGGTGGTGCCGGGGACCTTGGGCGAGATGTTGGGGACGTCGAAGCGGGTGAGGGCCGCAGGATCTGCCACGGGCGAGACGGTCATCCGCCTGCGCATCATGGCGGCGACATCGCTTCGGTAGACGTCGCCGAAGGGCTCGAAGAGCGCGCAGGATGCCGCGAGTGCGTCGCATTCGAGCGCCCAGTAGGTCTTGTCATGGGCGCCGAGGGGCAGCGCGGAAAGCGAGCTCGCGTGGGTGCCGACGGCGGCGGCGAGCAGGCCCTTGGCATGCGCGTCGGAGGCATTGTCCGGCGGCCGCACCTCCTCGAGGATGTCTATGCGCAGGTTGCGGGCGAGCGAACGCGCATCCTCCGTCCGCTGGGCCGGTCCGGCATCGAGCAGGACGGCGTGGACGTGCGTGGGTCCCAGGGCGTCCACGGCGAGCGTGGCGAGCGCTGAGGTGGCGAGGTCGCCCTCGAGCGGGACCACGGCATCGGCGATGCCCGCCTTAGCGAGGTAGTCGTGCGTTACGAGGACGAGCGCGTCCCAGAGCATGCGCGCGCGATTGAGCTGCGGAATCTCGACGGGATGCTCGAGCGGGCCCTCGCTACGCACGTCCACCTCGAAGATGAGCAGGCTCTCCTCGAAGGCGGGCGCCACGGCCAGCATCTCGCCCCATGGCGCCATGCAGAAGCTGCCGCCGCAGAGCACCTGCGCCTCGTAGCCGCCCACGCCTCCGACGGCGACGAGCCACGAGTCTAGGTCGCGGGCGATCTCGCGATAGCCGGAGAGTTCGATTCCGGAGGCGAGCATGCTCTCCTCGTCATCGATGCTGAAGGAACCCGTCTGCAGGAAGATGGTGATGTCGGAGCCGTCCGGATGGTCGGCAAGCGTTTCGAGCGACTCGATGCCCATGGCCACCGCTAGGCGGACGCCGCCAAGCTCGAAGTTGACATGGGCGTGGTCGCGCCCCTCGGAAATGCCGCGGCCGGCTCCCGTGCCCATGTCCTCGAGCCAGGCGAGCAGGCGCAGCGGCATGGGCTGGCCGTCGTTGATGAGGATCGCCTCGGGCACCGCCGGGTCCATGAACGGCACCTGCACCGAAACCAGTGCGGGGCAGGCAAGGTCGCGGGCGAGGATGTCGATGGCGGAGGAGAGCTCCGCGGGGAACGACTCGGAGTGGGCCATGCCGGCAGGGTCGATGCCGGTGAGCGCGGATGTGGGGAAGATTATGAGGTCGGCGCCCTGATCGGCAGCCGTGCGAGACTGCTGGACCATGCGGGTGACCACCTGCATGAACTCGCCGGGAGCAGTGTTGATCTGCGCGATGGCGATTCTCATATCCCCTCCCCTCCTTGCTCGGCCACGCCTTATTGCTTTCAGTTTAACGCGAGAGAATGCCGCTGCCCGCCCGGAGATGGCTGCCAAATCCAACCGGACCGTCAGCAGATGGCGAGGCTCAGTGAATCCGTCCGAAAATGAGTCAGTTGGCTACGTCCCTATTGACTCATTTTCGAGGTAGAAAGGTGGCCCTGGACACGAGGGTCCAGGGCCACCGATGGCGCAGATGCCTATGGCGGATGGCCTAGAACTCAGCCTTCCAGAGATCGTGCAGGTTGCAGTAGGCGTATGCGGTGCCGTGCTCGGCCTTGAACGTGGCCTCGGGCTTCTGGCCGGGCTTGAGGTACTTGATGGAGATCTGCTCGCCATCTGCCACGGCGACCCACTCGATGTAGTGCTCCTCGAGCATGGGGTGCTCCACCTCGCCCACGACGACGTGCGCATGGCCGTTCTCGACGGTGACGGCCGGGACGTGCTTCTCGACGGCCGCATCGGTGGAGCCGGCCTCGATGAGCTCCATCTTCTCGCCGCAGCACTGCGGGGTGACCTTGCCATCCTTGACCACGACGACGATGTTGCCGCAATGGTTGCAGCGATAGAACTTGACCTCTGCCATGATGATTCCTCTCACTCACGGCGCGGGCTCCTTGCCCGCGTTCTCCCAAGATAATTATCGCGCAGCGCAGACGCGTCTTGCCAAGCTCATCTGCCGGCGCGCAGCAATTGCCGGGTGGTAATTGCTACCTAGATTGTAGCATATATGCGTGAGCTGTGCGCCCGCATGTGACGGCATCACACAAGCCCCCCTATCACGCCGTCCGCACCGTGCCGGCCTCGCGCAGGAGGTCACCCACCTCGGCCAAGAGCAGCATGTCGTGGGCGTCCACCGTGGTGGGCAGCTCGAAGCGCATCGTGTCGCCCGAGCTCTGGGAGACGAGCATCTCCACGCGGTCGTAGCCTGGATGGCGGACGAAGGTCTCGGAGAGCACCTCCATGAGGTTGCGCGTGAGCTTCTCCCCGGAGACGCTCACCTCGAGGATCTTGGGCTTGTTCGCAGCCTCGTTGAGCTCGATGGGCTCCACCTTCTGGGCGATGAACTGCACGCCGCGGTCGGAGCGCTCCACCTTGCCGAGGATGCGCACGAAGGCATCGTTGCCCGCACCCTCGACATCCAGGTACTCCTGCGCCTCCGAATAGCACTTGGGGAACATCACCACCGAGATCTCCGCCTCGAGGTCCTCGATCGTGACGATGGCCATGGTCTCGCCGCGAGCGGTTACGCGCTTGCTCACGCCCGACACCATGCCCGCAATCCAACAGGGCTTGCCCTCGGGAACCTTGTAGCGCGCCGTGGTCTCGCCGGATACCGGGTCGACCACCTCGTCGGCGCTCTCGAGATCGGCGATCTCGAAGTCGCGCGAGGTTGCGAGCACGTACTGGTAGGGACTCAGCGGGTGATCGGAGACGTAGCGGCCCAGGACCTCCTTCTCGAGGGCCAGCTTGAGCGATCGATCCCACTCGCGGTCCTCGGGCGGCGGCACCTCGCGGCCAAAGCCCTCCACATCGCCGAACATGTCGGCCATCGTGATCTGCCCGCGGGCGCGGTCGCGCTGGCGCACGGCGGAGGAATCGATGATGTTCTCCGGATTCTCCTTGTCGATGAAGCGCATGAGCTGCATGCGCGGGTATCCGCAGGAATCGAAGGCCCCCGACTTGATGAGCGCCTCGATGACGCGCCTGTTTGCCTGGTTGAGGTCGACGCGGTCGACGAAGTCGTGCAGATTGGCGAAGCTTCCGCCGCGCTCGCGCTCAGCCATGATGGCCTCGGCCACGCCCTCGCCCACGCCGCGGATGCCGGCAAAGCCGAAGCGGATGCCGCTTGAGACGGCCGTGAAGTCGCGGCCGGACTCGTTTATGTCGGGCGGCAGGATGTCGATGCCCTCGTGCCGGCAGGCGTTGACGTAATGGACGATCTTGTCGGTCTTGCCCATGTAGCTCGTGAGCACGGCCGCCATGTACTCCTTGGGGTAGTGCGCCTTGAGCCAGGCCGTCTGCATGACGAGGATAGCGTAACCGGCAGAGTGGCTCTTGTTGAAGGCGTAGGAGGCGAACTCGAGGACGTCGTCCCAGATCTTCTGCGCGATGTCGCGCGTGTAGCCATTGCGCTCGGCGCCGTTCATCCAGTGGTCGTAGGTGGTCTCGTCGGAGCCGTCCTCCCAGTGGAAGACGGTGGCGTTGAGCAGCTCAATGTGCTTCTTGGCCACCGGCTTGCGGATGCGACTGTCGCTCTCGCCCGCCGAGAACCCGCACATCTCCATCGAGATCTGCATGACCTGCTCCTGGTAGACCATCGTGCCGTAGGTCTCGGAGAGGATGTCTGACAGGCGATCGTCGTAGAAGACGACCTCCTTGCGGCCGTTCATGCGGTTTATGTAGTCGCTCACCATGCCGGCCTGGATGGGGCCGGGACGGTACAGGGCGATCATGGCGACCACGTGCTTGAACTCCTTGGGGCGCATGCCCTTGATGGTGGCCGTCATGCCGTCGGACTCGATCTGGAAGACGCCGGCGGTGTGGCCCCTAGCCATGAGCTCGAAGATGGCCGGGTCGTCGAAGGGGATCTCGTCGGGATTGATCTCGATTCCGTGGTTTGCGCGGATGTTCTCGATGGCCTTCGAGATGACCGTGAGCGTGCGCAGGCCCAGGAAGTCCATCTTGAGGAGGCCCATGTCGGCGATGGTGTGGCCTTCGTACTGGGTGATCTCGACGCCGCCCTTGGTGTCGAGCTTGGTGGGAACGTGCTCGTGGACGGGGCCGGGGGCGATGAGCACGGCGCAGGCGTGCACGCCCTCGCCTCGCGTGAGCCCCTCGATGGAGAGCGCGGCGTCGATGATGCGGTGCTCGTCCTCGCTCTTCTCGTAGGCCTCGACGAAATCGGGGCTGTACTGCTCCGGGTTCTTGCTCTCGCGGTGCATCGTGGAGAAGAGCGTGGCGTTGGGCGCCGAGGAGATCATCTTGGAGAGGCGCTGCGCCTGCCACACGGGGAAGTCGAGCACGCGGGCGGAGTCGTTGATGGCCTGCTTGGCCTTGATGGTGGAGTAGGTGATGACGTGGGTGACGTGGTC
>CACZNT010000100.1 GCA_902782635.1 uncultured Coriobacteriaceae bacterium | reverse complement strand
TGGTACGACAACGAGAACTCCTACACCTCCCAGATGGTCCGCACCATCAAGTACTTCGAGAAGTTCGTCGCCTAAGCGCGTCGCACATCTCGCGGCATGTTCGCGGCCGCAGCCCTCGGGCTGCGGCCGCTTCCTTTTGTCGCGTTGTGGAGTCGGATGCTCTTCGGGGCGCTACCCCTTGCGAGGAATCAGGATCGTCGCCCTCGTGCCGCCCCCATCTCGGGGCCCGATCGCGAGCGTGCTGCCGCACTTCTCCCACAGCCGCTCCCGGATGTTGTCGAGCGCGAAGCTGGGCACGTCCTCCTCCGGCGCATAGCCTGAGCCGGTGTCCTCCACGGCCACGAGGATGCCCTCGGGCGTCTCGCGCGTCGAGACGCTGATGCGCAGGGGCTCCCCATCTGGGTCCAGCCCGTGCTTCACGGCGTTCTCCACGATGGGCTGGAGGGTGAGGGGCGGGAGGCGGAAGCAATCGACCGGCGTGTCGAAGTCCACCTGGAGCATGCCCGCGTGGCTTGCCTGCTCGACCGCGAGGTACGCCCTCGTGTGCTCCAGCTCCTTCGTGAACGGGATCGCTTCCTCGGCCGCTATGGCCGTGAAGTTCGCCTGCAGGTAGCTGGAGAAGTCGCGAATGACCTGCTGCGCTGCCTGCGGGTCCTTGGTGCAGAGGTAGTAGATGCTCGTGAGGGTGTTGTGGATGAAGTGAGGGCGCATCTGCAGGACGGCGATGCGCGACTGCGCCGCCCGATTGCGCTCCCGCTGGTCTACGTAGGCCTGGATCAGGTCGTATGAGACGAGCACCTCAACGAGGATGATCTGGATGTTCGCCGGCGCGAGGAAGCAGCCCATGAAGAGGATGCGCTGCAGCACGGTGACCCTGCCCCATCGCCGGGATAGCATGACCAGGCTGAGGGCCGCGAGCGCGATGATCGAAGCGAAGCACAGGGTGGCCCATATCCCCATGCGGGGCGTATCCTCCGGCATGACGCTCATCTGCCCGTCGAGCAGCGCCAGACATCCCGAAACGGCCATCAGGGCGCACAGGGCGCACTCGATGCGCAGGAGGGCGCTCGTCCGCAGGTCATCGCCCGCGCACCAGAGGAAGTACGCGAACACCAGCAGGGACGGCAGCGGCGTCGTCAGCATCTTCGCGAGCGCCAGGGCCTGGACCTGCCCATAGGACCCCTCCGCGCTCAGCGCGAAGGATTGGAGCAGGTGGAGGATGGAGCTGCCGATCGTCGACGCGAATATGGCAGCGCAGAGTTCCCTGGGCATGCGGTCGACGTCCCATGCGATGGAGATCAGCACCAGGCCGAAGGTCCCGAACAGCAGGGCGGAGACATCGAGCAGGTCCGCGTAGCCTGCGAGCGCTAGCACGTGAGCCCCTGCACGGGATGGCGGAGCCTCGCGATCAGCTTGCGAACCTCTTCGTCCTCGAGCGGCTTGACGAGGAAGCCGCAAGCATCGGTTGCCCAGGCCTCGAGGGAGTAGTCGCGGTATGCGGTGAGGTAGGCGACGTTGATGTTGGGCTTGATCTCGACGAGCCTCCGGCAGAGGTCGAAGCCGTTGGATCGGCCCAGCTCGATGTCGAGGAAGGCGAGGGCGACCGGGGTCTCCTCGCAGAACCGCGTGGCCTCCGATGGCCCCGAGAAGCCGGAGACGATGGCCCCCGGAAGCGTCTCCTCGAGCACGGCGAGCGTGCCCTCGAGCGCGAGGGGGCTGTCGTCCACCAGGATGACATGCGGAGGCTCGTGGACGTCGTCCACAGCCTCGAGGAGGACCTCGACGTCTACGTCGAGCTCGCGGGCGATGCGGGCGAACGTGGCCGCATCGGGCATGCGGTTGCCCGCCTCCCAATTGGCGATTGCGGAGCGGGTCACGCTGAGCCGATCTGCCAGCTGATGCTGGGAGAGGCCGCATTCCTCCCTCAGATGGTGGAGCAGATCTCCGAGCTGGTTTGCCATGACGTCCTGCCGCCCTCTTTCGTGTGCGAAGCCTCGGCCGTCTGTCCGCATGGTGACAGCCCGAATCATAGGAAAAGAATACATGCCACATTACTTTGGTACGTCGGAAAAGCACCGGACAACTGTCACGAAATGAAACATCTCATCCGGTGCGGCGAGGGCTATCTTTGGGATGACGGCAGCAGGCATCAAC
>CACZNT010000099.1 GCA_902782635.1 uncultured Coriobacteriaceae bacterium | reverse complement strand
GGACGACCTCCTCCTCCGAGATGTCGATGCCCGCGCGGTAGGTGCTGCCGTCGGAGTAGCTGATCTGCAGGGGGACGACGAAGATGTCGTGCGCGGCGACGAAATCGGCTGGGGTGTCGGTGCCGGAGTCGGTGACGATTGCGATGCGCTGGTCGTTCATGGAGCCTCTTTTCGTACGGACATGCCGCTGTCTTCAACTATAGCGCTGATTTGCCTGGCCGAATCCGACCATATGGGCCAAACGCACGCCGCCCGCCCGTCAGTCGACGGTTCCCAGGGTGAGCCCCCAGCCATGTGCGGTGATTATGGAGTTGAGCTGATCGCAGAGCCTTCCCCGCCTGTAGGTGCCGGCCGGCAGCAGCTCCACCACCTCCATGACCTCGGGGCCGAGATCGTCTATCTCGGCGCGGACGATGACGTCGATGCTGCTCACGCTCTCGGAGCTCTCGAAGAGCTCGTCGATGAGGAGCTGCAGCTCGCCGGTGCCCGATCCATGTCGTGTGCGCGTGTCCATGCCTCCCATGGTACTAGAAGTGGTCCCCGGGGACGGGAATCTGCCTGCGTCGGATGGCGGCAAAGCCGTCCGACTCGTCCCTTTACCCGCCCTGACCTGCACCTGTTGCCGCTTTGTCACGAAGGGGGACGAGCCCACGTCCCCTCCATGCACCTCACCTATACTCTGCTTGCTCAATTGGATTCCCGAGGAGGTCGACATGGCATCCGCATACGACAACATGGACATCCAGCAGCTCGAGTACGAGATCTCGACGCTCGAGGATGAGGTCGCCCGCCTCAAGGCGCAAAACCTCTCCCTCGACATGGCGCGCGGCAAGCCGAGCCCCGAGCAGGTGGACCTGTCGCGCCCGATGCTCGATGGCCTCACCTCGGTGAGCGACCTCACCGATGGCGACGTCGACGTGGCAAACTACGGCGCCCCCGACGGCACGCCGTCGGCCCGCAAGCTGGGCGGCGAGCTCCTCGGCGTCGATCCCGCGCAGGTCACCGTCTCAGGCTCGTCGAGCCTCAGCCTCATGTACGACGTCGTTTGCCATGCCTGGACCCATGGCGTGATGGGGGAGACCCCCTGGTCGAAGCAGGAGAAGGTGCGCTTTCTCTGCCCCAGCCCCGGCTACGACCGCCACTTCGCCATCACCGAGCACCTCGGCATCGATAACGTCGCCATCGAGATGGGCGACGATGGCCCGGATATGGACGAGCTGTGCCGCCTGGTCGAGGGGGACGCCACGGTGAAGGGCATCTGGTGCGTGCCCAAGTACGCCAACCCGACCGGCGTCACCTACTCCGATGAGGTGGTCCGCCGCCTGGCCGCGCTCAAGCCCGCGGCGCCCGACTTCCGCATCTTCTGGGACAACGCGTACGCCATCCACGACCTCGAGCAGCCGGGCGACGTCCTGCTCAACATCTTCGACGCCATCGCCGAGGCGGGGAGCGACAACCTCGTCTACGCCTTCGCCTCCACCTCGAAGGTGACCTTCCCGGGCTCCGGCATGGCCTTCGTCGCGGCGTCTGCGGCCGACATGGCCGACCTGCGCGCCACCTTCGCCATCCAGCGCGTCTGCCCCGACAAGCTCACCCAGCTCATGCACACGCGCTACCTGGCCGACCTCACCGCGATGCGCGGCCACATGGCGCGCCACGCGCAGGTGGTCCGCCCGCGCTTCGAGCTCGTGGAGCGCAAGCTCAAGGCGGGCCTGGGCGACATCGGCTGCGCACGCTGGACCCATCCCAAGGGCGGCTACTTCGTGAGCTTCGACGGCCCGGAGGGCTCCGCCAAGGCAATCGTCTCGCTTGCCGCCGAGCTCGGCGTGAAGATGACCGGCGCAGGCGCGACCTGGCCCTATGGCAAGGATCCGCGCGACACCAACATCCGCATCGCGCCCACCTATCCCTCGCTCGAGGAGCTGGGGGCGGCCCTGGATGTGTTCGTGGTGTGCGTCAAGCTGGTGTCCGCGCGCCTCGCTCTCGCCGCGCGCTCCTGAGAGCATGGAGAAGCGATCGTCTCACTTTCGCAGTGGAGCCTCGCATGAAAACAGGACCCGCCCTTTCTCACCCGTTGGGAAAGGGCGGGCGTTTTCTGGCATTTTTGGGTCACATATTGTTATGCATATGAGTTCGCTACAATAGCGATTTGCGCGAATGTCCCGAATCGGGGCGCAGCGCAGCACGAGAATCCAGATGGCGGAGGTCATTGAGGCATGGCAACCAAGAGCAATCGCAAGTCGCAGAAGATGTCGCGCTCCCAGATCGAGAAGCGTCAGGCAAAGGAGCTGGCCGATCAGGAGGCCAAGCAGCGCAAGAAGGACCGTCAGCAGCTCATGTACAAGGTGGCGGCCGTCATCTTCGCCGTGCTGATGGCCCTCGGCATCGCGCTGCCCTCGCTCTCGTCCATCGTCGGGGGCAATGGCGGCCAGTCCATCTCCAGCATCGAGGACGTGGACAACATGTACGAGGGCACGGTCAAGCAGTACGAGGACGCCCTCGCCAAGGATCCCAACGACGCCGAGGCTCTGCAGAACCTCGGCAGCATCTACTCGAGCTGGGCGCAGATGGCGAGCTACTTCGAGAGCACGTCCGAGAACGGCCACGAGCACGTGCAGGAGCTGCTCGACAAGGCCATCTCCTACTACGACACCTACCTCGAGTCCAACGAGTCGGCCGACGTCGTCGTCGCCCGCGCCCAGGCACGCGCCCTGGCCGAGGACACCGACACCGCAATGGCCGAGCTCGAGGAGCTGACGAAGACCACCACCGACAATGCCCAGGCCTGGCTGCTGCTGGGCTCGCTCTACCAGAACGCCGACCGCACCGAGGATGCCCGCGCGGCCTACGAGAAGGCCGTCGCCGCCGACCCGGATGACGCGGCGGGCGTGAAGAGCTCCGCCCAGGCGCGCATCGACGCCATCGACAATCCCGACGCCGGCACCACCGCGACGAGCGGCGAGACCGGACCCGAGGCCCTGAGCGACGCCCTCAACGAGGCCGCCGGCACGGGGGTGAACTAACGATGGGAGCCGAGCGCATGGAGGTCCTGGTGGACGAGGCCGCGGCTGGCATCGCGCGCATCGCCGTCGCAGGCGAGATCGACGTCTCGTGCGCTGATGAGCTGCGCGAGGCCATCGACGAGCAGCTTGCCGCCGAGCCCACGCAGCTCGAGGTCGACTTCTCCGGGGTGAGCTACATCGACTCGACCGGCATCGGCGTACTCGTGGGCGCCGCGCGTCATTGCGCGGAGTCGGACATCGCATTTGCCGTCGTCAATCCCCAGCGCATGGTGGCGCGCGTCCTCAGGATGCTCGAGCTCGACGAGGAGCTGGGCGTGCGCGAGGACGTCGAGTAGGGGGCAGCCTTGTTCGGCATCGGCGAGACAGAGCTGGTCATCATCGTCATCTTCGCGTTCCTGATGTTTGGGCCCGACAAGCTGCCTACGATGGGACGCACCATCGGGCGCGGCCTCAGGCAGTTCCGCGAGGCGCAGGACGGCCTCACCAAGGTGGTGCAGGCCGAGTTCGTCGACCCCATGAGCGCCGTCGCCTCGGGCGAGGCCGCGGGCAAGGGGGCGGCCTCCGACGCGGACATCGAGGGCGACGCCAAGCGCGGGCCCAAGGAGACCTTCGCGGAGCGCAAGCGCCGCCTCGAAGCGGAGAAGGCCGCAGGCGAGTTGGCCGCCGACGATGCCGCAGCTGCCGAGGATGTCCCTGCTGACGATTCCGCTGCCGAGGAGGCGCCCGCGCCGGCACGCACCGCCGCGGCGCTCTACGGCCTCTCGAGGCGCTCCAAGCCTCTGGCGGGCGACGATGCCGATGCATCCGACGACAAGGCGGCGGGCGCCAAGGCGCAGAAGCCGTCTGCGAAGAAGCCGTCTGCCAAGAAGGCCGCGGCGGGCAAGGCCAAGGCCTCCGCCAAGAAGGCCGAGAAGGCCGCCAAGCAGGCCAAGTCCAAGGCCCCGAAGTCGGCCAAGACATCGAAGTCGGCCAAGTCGACCAAGCCCTCCAAGTCCTCCAAGGACGCCAAGGCTCCCAAGGCTAAGGCGAAGGCGGGCAAGAAGGTCGCCAAGAAGGCGGCCAAGAAGAGCGGAAAGGGGAAGTGACGCCATGCCGGTAGGTCCCGCGCGCATGCCCCTGATGGATCACCTCGGCGAGCTCCGCCGCCGCCTCACCATCATCGTGGTGGCGCTCATCATCGCCGCGCTCGTGGTGTATTCGGCCACGCCCGTGCTCATCGACTTCATGATCGACCCCATCCGCGAGTTCCTCCCCGATGGCTCGCAGCTGCAGGTCCTCACCGTGCTCGGAGGCTTTACCATCCGCTTCAAGGTGGCCTTCTTCTTCGCGGTCATCATCTGCGCTCCCATCATCATCTGGGAGATCATGGCCTTCTTCCTGCCCGCGCTCAAGCCCAACGAGCAGCGCTGGGTGGTGCCCACGGTGTTCGCCCTCGTGGTGCTCTTCCTGCTGGGCATGGTGTTCTGCTACCTCATCATCCAGAAGGCGGCGTTCGGCTGGCTGCTCGACCAGACCTCAGAGTTCGCCGCCGTCATCGCGAACGCCGAGGACTTCCTCTCGGTGATGATGATGCTCGAGATAGGATTCGGGGCGGCCTTCGAGCTGCCGCTCGTCATCTTCTACCTCTCGATCCTGCACATCGTCCCCTACAAGACCTTCCGCGCCCAGTGGCGCTTCATCTACGTGGGGCTGCTCGTGTTCTGCGCGGTGGTCACCCCGGACGCCTCGCCGGTGACGATGCTGCTGATGTTCGTTGCGGTGATCTCGCTCTACGAGATCGCGCTCTTCGTGGCACGCCAGGTGGTTGCCGCGCGCGACGGCCGCGAGGCGCTCTCCTGGACGCGCGCAGACTACGAGGCCCACGCCCTCGAGAAGGCATAGGCCGCACCGCACGACACACGACGCACGACACAGCACGAGATACGAACGACGATGGGAGTTGCAAGTTGAAGCTCGTCATCACCGAGAAGAACGACGCCGCACAGCAGATAGCCCGCCTCCTGGGCACCGGAAAGCCCAAGGCTGACAAGGTCTACAACACGCCGGTCTACCGCTTCGAGGTGGACGGCGAGGAATGGGTGACCATCGGCCTGCGCGGCCACATCATGAAGGCCGATTTCCCCAACGAGCTCAAGTACTCCAAGAAGGAGGGCTGGTACGCCGAGGGGCTCGAGGGCGGCCACATCCCCGTGTCCGTCCCGGATTCGCTCGCCCGTCCGCCCTACGACACCAAGCGCAAGCCCTACCTGGCCGATGGCATCGACCTCAAGGGCTGGAAGGTCCCGAGCCTGCCCTACCTGGTGTGGGCGCCGGTGGAGAAGGGGCCGGCCGAAAAGGAGATCATCCGCGCCCTCAAGAGCCTCGCCAAGAAGGCCGACTCGGTGGTGATTGGCACCGACTTCGACCGCGAGGGCGAGCTCATCGGCTCGGATGCCCTGCGCCAGGTGCTCTCGGTGGCGCCGAACGTGCCCGTGAGCCGCGCGCGCTACTCCGCCTTCACCAAGGGCGAGATCGACCACGCCTTCTCCAATCTCGTCGAGCTCGACCAAAACCTCGCCGACGCCGGCGAGAGCCGTCAGCACATCGACCTCATCTGGGGCGCGGCCCTCACGCGCTACCTCACCATGGCCCGCTTCGGCGGCTTCGGCAACACGCGCTCTGCCGGCCGCGTGCAGACGCCCACGCTCGCCCTCGTGGTGGAGCGCGAGCGGGAGCGCAACGCCTTCGTGCCCGAGGACTTCTGGGTGATCTCGGGCGAGGCCGAGCATGATGGCGAGACGTTCAAGATCAATCACACGACCGCGCGCTTCAAGGACCAGGCCAAGGCCGAGGAGGCCTTCTCGCATGTGCGCGGCGCCACGACGGGCAACGTGACGGCTGTGGAGCGCAAGAGCCGCAAGAGCCAGCCACCCGCGCCGTTCAACACCACGTCGCTGCAGGCCGCAGCCGCCGCCGAGGGCATCGCGCCCGCCCGCGCGATGCGCCTGGCCGAGAGCCTCTACATGGACGGCCTCATCTCCTATCCGCGCGTCGACAACACCGTCTACCCCGACTCGCTCGACCTCGCGGAGTGCGTGCGCGCCATCTCGTCGGTGCCGCAGTACGCGCCGGTGTGCAAGAAGATCCTGGCGCAGCCCAAGATCGTGGCCACTCGCGGCAAGCAGCAGACCACCGACCACCCGCCCATCTACCCCACGGCGCCGGCCGACCCGGACAAGCTCCAGCCCGCCGAGTGGAAGCTCTACAATCTCGTCGCGCGCCGCTTCCTGGCGACGCTCATGGGACCGGCGACGCTCGAGGCCACCAAGGTGGTGCTCGATGTGGCCGGCGAGCCCTTCCAGGCGAACGGCACCGTGCTGGCCGACCCCGGCTACCGCGAGATCTACCCCTTCGGCCTGCGCAAGGACGAGCAGCTTCCCGCGCTCGTGGCAGGCGACGTGTGCGCCGTCTCCAAGCTCGCGCTCGACGCGAAGCAGACGGAGCCGCCCGCGCGCTACAGCCAGGGCAAGCTCATCCAGGAGATGGAGCGCCTGGGGCTCGGCACCAAGTCCCCCCGCGCCGCGATCATCGAGCGCCTCTACGAGGTGAAGTACCTCAAGGGCGACCCCATCGAGCCGAGCCAGCTC
>CACZNT010000098.1 GCA_902782635.1 uncultured Coriobacteriaceae bacterium | reverse complement strand
TGGGGATGAGCCCGAGGGAGCGCGCGGACACGTAGCTGCCCCCCAGGCGCTCCACGCCCTCGAGGATGGTGATGTTTCCACTGCCCTCCGCCGCATCGAGGATCTCGTTTGCGCGAACGAGGGCCCCGTGGCCCTGGTCGACATGGGGGTAGACGCCCGTCATGGCGCCGAGGTCGACTTCGAGCACGTCCGGCTCGACCTCCATCTCGAGCCCCGCGAAGGCGCCCGTCTGGTAGCCGCCCCACGTCATGATGCGGTCGGCATCCGTGTACTCGGCGTCCACGACATACGACATCGCCTGCGCGGTATTGAAATGCGTGGCGCCATCGAAGCTGATCATCGCGGGCACGGGCATGAGCGCGCAGGTGGCGATGCCGAGGGCGAGCGCGATGGAGAGGTAGCCCCATTCGGGATACGCGCGATGGAGGCGCCTGTTGACGACGAGCAGCGAGCCCACGGCGAGCAGCGCGGCGGCGAAGATGCCGCAGCGCACGTCATCCACTCCGCGGAGCGCTGCCACGACCTGCTGGGCCACGTAGCCGCCCACGCACGAGGAGGCCAGCGCGATGCCGGATGCGCGCAGCTGCGCCGGAGTCATGCCCTCCTCATCAAGACGTGCACGGAGCCCGGCGACGGAGACGCCCTCCGCAACCACGCGCGCCAGGCGCCAGGCGGGATAGAGGGCGAGCACGAAGAAGACGACCATCCTGGCCGGCTTCCACGAGGAGGGGTCGGCAAGCGACAGGGCGGGTGCGCCGAGGATGGTGCCCGCCTCGAGCAAGAGGGCGAGCACGACGGCGATGGCAGGCCACCAGGCAAGGCTCGGCGAGCCGCCCGCATCGCGCATGTGCCTTCCCCCCTGCTTCGCGCCCATTGGAAGAGCCCCATCCCCTCATCGCCTTCGGCTGCGCCAGCCGCCCTCTCGGACGTGCCCGCAGCAGCTAAAACACTAACCCATTGGCGGCTCCACAACCAGCTTGTGGGGTTTGCCTGCACACACTTTTCTACTGCTACAATGCCCGCATGCAGATTGCCCGCGGAAAAGCTCCGAGCCCAAGCACCGACAAGACCGAGGTCCCGCCGCGCGGGAGCCTGGCGCCGGTCGTGCTTCTCTCGATGCTCGCCGTGCTCTCCTCCACGCTGCTCTTCGCCGAGCAATGGCTCTTCACCACCTGGGACGAGCTCTCCACCGACGAGATCCTCTACCACCTGGCAACGCCGCTCACAGGCACCGACACCTACACTATCCAGGAGTTCCTTACCGGCTACCTCCCCTTCCTCGTCTTGGTGGCCGCCGCGCTCATCGCCCTCGTCATATACGGGCGGCGCAAGGGGAAGCTGAGGCTGGCGGGAGGCGCGGTGGCCGCAATCTGCGCATGCCTCATCGGCTATGCGCTCTACGACTTCTACCAGCAGGCAGGCATGGAGAGCTACCTCCGCAACGTGGGCAGCGACGAGGACTACATCGCCGAGCACTACCGCGACCCGCGCGACGTGGACATCGCCTTCCCCGAGCAGAAGCGCAACCTCGTCTACATCTTCCTCGAGTCGATGGAGATCACCTGCGCCGACGTCGCCTCCGGCGGGGCCTTCGAGCAAAACGTCATCCCCGAGCTCACCAAGCTCGCATTCGAGGGCGAGATGTTTGCGGGCAACAGCGGCAAGCTCAACGGCGCCTTCTCGCTGCCGGGCGCCACCTGGACCTCGGGCGCGATGTTTGCCCAGACCTCCGGGTTGCCGCTCAAGCTGGGCGTGAGCGCAAACTCCGCCTCCTCCCTCGGCTCGTTCTTCCCGGATCTGGTGGCCCTCGGCGACATCCTCGAGGACGAGGGCTATCGGCAGGACCTGCTCATCGGGTCGGATGCCGAGTTCGGGGCGCGCGACCTCTACTTCACCGAGCATGGCGGCTACGAGATGCTCGACTATCCCTACGCGTTGGAGACCGGTGCCATACCCGAGGATTACAAGGTGTTCTGGGGATACGAGGACGAGAAGCTCTTCTCGTTCGCCCGCGAGCGCCTGGATCGCCTGGCAGCGCAGGGGCAGCCCTTCAACCTGACGATGCTCACCGTCGACACCCACTTCGAGGACGGCTATGTCTGCGAGCTCTGCGGGGATGAGTTTGGCGACGATCAGTATGCCAACGTGCATGCGTGCTCGAGCCGCCAGGTGACGGACTTCGTGCGATGGATCCAGCAGCAGGACTTCTACGCGAACACCACCATCGTGCTGTGCGGCGACCACATCACCATGGACAAGGACTTCTACGAGGACGTACCCGCCGACTACCCCCGACGCACCTATACGCTCGTCCTCAACGCGCCGCTCGCGCCCGCCGATGCTTCGCGCGAGCGCCTCTACTCCACCTTCGACCTCTTCCCCACGACGCTCGCCGCGCTCGGGGCCAGCTTCAAGGGAGACCAGCTGGGCCTGGGGGTGAACCTCTTCGGCACTGAGGACACGCTGCTCGAGGCCGAGGGGCTCGACGACTGCGAGCAGGGGCTCTCCGCCATGTCGACCTTCCTCGAGCGCTTCGGTACGAAGACGTCGATCGGCGCGGGGATCTTGGGGAGGTTCGCACGCCAGGCGGAGCTGCGCTTCGACTTGGCCGACGATGGCTCCCTCGTCTTGGAGCTGGCCCCATGCTCTGCGCTAAGCAGCAGCTCGCTCAAGGGCGTCTGGGCAGAGGTGACCGACGATCGCGATGGCTCGGTGGCGACCATCCAGCTGGAGGTCGTCCAGAATGAGCAGCATGCGCGCCAGTACGTCTGCCGGGGGGCCACCAGCTTCTCGCCGTCCGACATGGCCCACCTCACGGCCACGGCCTTCATCTCCGCCGGCGATTTCGAAGCATATCCCGTCGCCGAGCTGACGCAACCCGACCCACAATCCTCCTCCCCCCGATTCTGAAGATGGTGGGGCCTGTGCCTTCTCCACCACGTGCTTTCGAGAAGCGAAGGGGGTCTTTCCCCTGATTCCCCCTCCCTCTTAGTGCTTCCCCGGACAGGTAGAGCCCGCATATTGAAGGTAATATAGGAGAGTCAAGAGAGGCCTTACCTGCCCAAAGGAATCCGCATGCCCCTGCTCGATCGCATCAAATCCCTGCTAGGCAGGCACGTGGGTGCAGATGCACCTGCAAGTACGTCAGACAGGTCCCGGGCATCGACTGGCGTCCTCGCCGGCACAGATGGCTTTGTCTACTGCATCGACAGCATGGGGTGCGTCAACGGAAGCCTCGTAATCAAGGGCTGGGCGCTACACGAACGCCTGCCGCTATCTGGTCTCGAACTCTCGGCAAGATTGCCCTCGGGAGAATCGGTTTCCCTCACCCTGGAATACGGTCATGCGCGCGATGACATTTCGCAGGCAGTACCGCAAAGTCCCGATGCGATGTACAGCGGGTTTTCCGCGCGTGCAAGCAATCTCGATTGCGACGATGTGCAGCTGGTAATTCGCATGAGCACGGAGGGAGATGGGCGTTCCTTTGACGTGGGCCTCATTGACAACCTCCCCTTCTTCTGCCGGCCTGAGAATCGCTCGGGAGTCCTCGTACTCACCGACCGCACTGAGGGAGCTTGTCGCCGCTATCGCGCCGAGCACCTCGCCGAAGAGCTGGCGAGGAGCCACGTAGATGTTGCTCTTACTGATGTCACGCAACTTGCGACTAGCCATAGCTCTTGCAAGCACCTCGTGCTCCAAAGGGCGTTCATACACGCGCTCATACCCGAGCTTGTCGACTATTTCAAATCGGGAGGCGGGCTCCTGCTCTTCGAGCTTGACGATGCCCTCTTCAACTATGGCTTCGTGATGGAAAACGACTACCTCCGATGCTTCCCCGAATGGCAGAAGGAGCAGGTCGAGATCCTCCGCAAGCTCATGGCCTCCTCCGACGCCCTCATCACCTCAACCCTCCCCTTGGCCGAGCTCATGGAGGCCGAGTTCCCCGACAAGCCCGTCTTCCTCAACCCGAATGTGGCAAGCGACGAGATGATCTCTCTAGGCCAAACGGCGTACGAGGCCCGGGCGGCGCGCACGGACGATGGCCCCATCCGCCTTGGCTACTTCTCCGGCTCTGCCACCCATAATCGCGATTTCGAGGTGCTGCTCGAGCCGCTCATGTCCCTCATGGCAGATGACGAGCGCGTACGCCTCTGCGTGGTAGGCGAGGTCAAGCTACCCGAGGAGCTGGAGGCGTCCTTCTCCGGGCGCATCGAGCGGCTCGCGCCCGTCCCCTGGCAGGAGCTGCCCCAGCTCATAGCCTCAGTGGATGTCAACCTCCTGCCACTCGAGGACACACGCTTCAACGAGTGCAAATCGGCCATCAAGTGGATGGAGGCCGCGCTCGTGGGCGTGCCGACGATCTCGTCGCGCAATCGCGAACTCGAGCGCGAGATCGCGCATGGCAAGACAGGCATCCTCTGCTCGGATGAGACTGAGTGGGAGGCTGCCCTACGCTCGCTTGCCAGCGATGCCTCCCTGCGCGCGCGCATCGGCGAGGCCGCGCGCGCCGAGGTCCTCGCCCGCCACACCACCGCCTCCATGAACCCCGACCTGCTCGACTTCTTGAGGGGCTAGCATGGGCTTCCTCGAACGACTTATCCCTGGCTCCGACGCCCTCCCCGATACGGAGGTCATCCGCCGCTCTCCCCTCTTCGATGCGGAATGGTACGGCCGCCAGGCTGGACTCTCGTCTGCGGATGACGCCGCCGCGCACTACCTCGCGCAGGGCGCAGCGACAGGCCTCGATCCCTCGGCGCACTTCTCCACCAGCGAGTATCTCGCCCTCAATCCCGACGTTGCCCAGACGGGCATGAACCCGCTCCTGCACTACGAGCGCTTCGGTCGCGCCGAGGGACGCCCGTGCGGCAAGGCGATCACGATGAGCGGAGACTACCGTGAGCATCGCCTTGCGCGCGGCATCATGCGGGCTCTCGGGAGGGCTGTTCACGCCGATGGCATTGCCCGAAATGACGATGCGCGCGTGCTCGTGCTCCTGCATGTGTTCTACGCCTCGGCCATCCCCGAGCTCTGCCAATACCTCGAGAATCTCGCTCCCTATCGTCCTAGAATCATCGTGTCCTATGTGGCTGGCTACGTCTGCGAAGACGACCTAGCCCCACTCTGCTCCCCAGGCAACGTGGAGCTGCGTCCCTGCGAGAATCGCGGCTACGATCTCGCCCCCTTCTTCGACGTGCTGCAGTCCGTCAGCCTCGACGACTATGACATCGTCTTCAAGCTGCATTCCAAGAGCGTCCAGAATGAACGTCTCTCCTACGGCATGCGCTTTGCCCCGCGTGAGTGGTTCTTGCGCCTCTTCGATGGCTGCATCGGTCCCTTTTCGGTGCATAGGGCAATTGACCTCCTGATGCGAGATCCCTCGTGCGGACTCGTGGCCGAGCAGAAACTCCTCTCGCTCAAAGATCCGCCGCACAACCAACGCATGGTGCGTGCCGCCCTCACAAAGCGCGGCCTGCCCGCGCCCGAGGGCGACTACCGATTCGTGGCGGGCACCTGCTTTGCCGCGCGAGCCGATGCGCTCAAGTCCTTGCAGGAGGCAGGCATCACGCAAGCGGATTTCGCGCCGGTGAGTTATGGCATCTTCGCACTCGCGCATGCGCTCGAACGTTTCATTTGCACCGAGATTGTCCGCCAGGGAAAGCACCTGGAGGGCATAGCTACCCACCGGATATGGGCTGCCTGGTCGCAGCATATCGCCGAGGCACGCTATCGCAAGAATGGCCATCGCATCCGCGAGACCCTGGACATGCGCTTTTGCGATGAGGATCTGCTCTGCCTGAACGGCATGTTCTTCGACTCGTGGCAGCAGGAAACCGTCGAGATAGGAGCGCTCCTCTCCCGCGATGGCAAGGGCGAACTCATGCGCTTGGGAGACGCCAAGGGGCAGCTCTTCTCAAAGCACAGCGTTCCCTGGACGGCAAGCGACGAACTTGCGAAGTGGGTCGATGAGCACTTCATGCGTGCAGGAGACATGAGCCTTGACTCCCTTGAAGAAGTTCCCTGGTCGCAGGCCATCATCGTAAATCCGGACTACTACATCATGTGCGGGCACGATGTGGCCAATGCCCTCTTGGCAGCACATGGCCCAGACGCAAAAGTCGAGGTAGTGCGTTACATCTGACAGATGACCGGGCAACTCGTCAGGTCTATGATGTAGGAGAGGCCAAGATGCGAGGGGCATATCCCATGGCAGAGGACATTCTCATAGGCGAAGTTCGCGTCCATGTGCTCGACAGCGCGGACATGACGCAGAACCCCGCCCAGGCAGAGCTGCTCGAAGCCCTCGCCAACCCGTCCGATGACATAGATCCCGAGCAGGTCATCGCCCGCCTGCGCACCCGCGAGGCGCTCCTCGCGCTCTCCCGCTCGCGTGACAACTCACTCGTCTGGTACGATTTCGCACCCGGCTCCTCAATTCTCGAAATCTGCGACTCCCATGGGGGCGCAACGGGCGCCCTACTTGGAAATGCCCGTCGTGTCACAGCGATAGTGCCCGCTCGCGCCAATGCCCTCATATGCGCGCACGCACACAAGGAGGATGCAGACCTCGAGATCTGGGCGGGCGATTTGGCAGATTGCCTCGAGCAGGCAGGCGGGCCCTTCGGCTACATCGTCATCCATGGCGTCGGCCTCCAGAGCGGCCCTTTGCTCGAGCGCTGTCGAGGCCTCCTTGCAGAGCAGGGGCGTCTTCTCGTCACTGCCGACAACTATATGGGCTACCGTCGCTTGGCTACATCTCCTGTCGACGGGTCAGGCGCTTTTGACATCTTCGGGCGAGCACCCTCACGTCCGCTCGTCACGCATGCACGACTCATGTCGCTCCTCGAGACTGCCGGACTTTGCGTGCTGCAGACCTGGTATCCCCATCCCGATCGCATCCTCGTCCGCAGCGTCTTCTCGGACGCTCGTCTTCCCGCTGCCGGAGAGCTCCCCCATCATGCTGACCCGAGCGGTGCCCGCAACGTCCACGTGCTCAACGAGGACTCAATCCTGCGTGCCTTCGCGCAGGAGGGCGCCTTTGCGCATATCGCGGACTCCTTCCTCGTCGAGGCAGCGCTCGAGCCCACCAAGCCCTCTCCCGTCCGCTTCGCCAGGCTTTCCAACGAGCGTCGCCGCGATCTGGCAATCGCCACCACCATCGACAGCTCAAACGTGGTGCACAAGCGCGCCCTCTACCCCGAGGGCCAGGAGCACGTGCAGCGTCTCCTCGCCCTGCACGAGGCGCTCTCCGAGCAGCACGAGGGGCTTTTCGCCCCCAACAAGATCGTCCCTGATGGCCCGGGCGGCATCATCGCCGAATTCATCGAGGGTCCCACGCTCGAGGACATTCTCGTCAGGCTTGTCACATCCGGCCAGCGAGCTGAGGCCGAGGCGCTCCTCGCCGAGTATCGTTGGCGCCTCGAATCGACGGCGACGGAGCCCTTCGAGCTCACCGACGGCTTCCTTGATGTCTTCGGCCGCCAGGCTGCCCGGGATGATTTCGCCATGCTCGAGGGCCTCCCCTGCCAGCGCGTCACCGACGTCGATCTCATCCTGCGCAACATCATCATCGCGGATGACACATGGAACGTGCTCGACTGCGAGTGGACCTTCGACTTCCCCATCCCCTGCGCCTTCGTGCTGTGGCGCGCCCTCTTCTACCTGCTCGTGAGCAAGGGCGTGCAGGCCCACGAGGCCGAGTACGACTTCTATCCCGCGTGGGGCTTCGGCGATGCAGAGCGCGAGATCTTCTTCAAGATGGAGGTCTCGATGCAGCAGTACATCACAAACGATGCCGAGTCCATCGACACCATTCTCGAGGAGTCCTCACCACAGCCGCTTTTACTCGAGGACCTCATCCACAAGGAGGAGGCTCGGCTCAAGGCGACTGCCTCCCAACGCCGAGGCCCATTCTCATTCCTTCGCCGCAGCTAAGGGCATAGCGCACTGGAGGGGTCACGCCACTCCCAGAATCCAGGCTGTGTCAGGAGTCACTATGCAAGCACGTGGTAGCTCGTGTAGATCCTCGATAGGTTCGGGTTGTCGTAGGGCTCGGCAAAATCGAAGTAGCGCGGCCACCGCTCGCGCAGGAGGCCCTTCTCGCGCGAGAACCTCACCGCCTTGGCATCCTGCGTGTTGCGCCCGCGCGAGATGGACTCGTAGTGGTAGAGCACCACGCCCGGGTCGAGAATCACCCGGTAGCCCGCCTCGCGCACGCGCAGGCAGAAGTCGACGTCGTTGTAGTCGGCGGCAAAGGCCTCGTCCAGACCGTCCACCTCATCCCACACCGAGCGCGGCACCATCATGCACGCCGCCGTGACGGCCGACTTGTTCTGCAGCGCCACCGCCATCCACACGTAGCCCTTCTCGCTCTTGTCCATGAAGGCGTAGTAGTGGCCCGGGCCGCCCTCGCTGAGCGAGACGCCGCAGTGCTGGATGGTATCGTCCGGGAAGAGCAGCTTGACGCCCACGATGCCCGCCCCCGGGCGCTGGGCGAGCGCGAGCATGCGGCGCATCCAGCCCGCCTCGATCACCTCAGTGTCGTTGTTGAGGAGCAGGAGGTAGTCGCCCTTAGCATACTCGACGCCGAAGTTGTTGATGGCCGGGTAGTTGAACGTGCCATCTCCCTCGAAGGTCACCACGTGCATGCGCTCGTCCTCGGCCTGGACGCGCTCGTAGTATTCGAACGTGGCCGGGTCGCACGAATTGTTCTCCACGAGGATGACCTCGTAGTTTGGCCAGTCGCACTTCTCCCGGATGGACGTCAGGCACCGGTCGAGCACGTCCACGCTGTCCTTGGTGGGGATGATGACGCTCACGAGCGGTTCGCCCGCCACCTCGAAGTCCACCTCGTAATGGCCGTCCAGGCGCTCGCTCACGCGCGCCGTGCCGGGGGCTCCGGTGCGGTCGAGATGCGCCTGCACCGCGCGCCTGCCCGCCTCGATGGCATAGGGCTTGGCCGTCGAGTCGTTGGCAGTCGACCCCGGATGCACGCGCCAGTGGTAGAGCACGCGCGGCACGTGATGGATGTGGCGCGCCGCCTCGGAGGCGGCAAGGGCCATGTGGTGGTCCTGCGAGCCGTCGAACTCGCTGGGGATGGGGGCGATGCCGTCGAGGACCGTCTTGCGGATGCAGAGCATGTGGCAGACGTAGTTCATGCTCAGGAGGAGCTCGGGGCTCCAATCGGGCTTGAAGAAGGGGTTCTTGAGCAGCCCGCCCTCGATGTGGTCCTCGTCGCAGTAGAGCATGTCGGTCTCGGGGTTCTCGGCGATGGCCTGCGCATAGCAGAAGAGCGCGTCCAGGGTGAGGGTGTCGTCGTGGTCGAGGAAGCAGACGAAGTCGCCCGTCGCCACCTCGATGCCGGCGTTGGTGTTCCCCGAGATGCCCTTGTTCTCGTCGACCGTCACCACGCGCACGCGCTCATCAGACGCGGCGAGCTTGGCAACCGCCTCGGCGAGCGCCGCCTCCTCGGGACTCGCGTTCACGAGGATGAGCTCGAGCTTGGCATAGGTCTGGTCGAGCACGGAGCGCGCCATCTCGTCCAGGTAGTCGAGCGGCGTCTTGAAGATCGGCACGACGATCGAGAAGAGCGGGCCTTCCTCGGGCGCGCAAGCACGCTGCAGCTCGAGATTCGCGCGCGAGCAGCCGTGCTTCTCGCGGAACCACTCGTCGTAGCCGGGGTCGAAGAAGGCGTTATGGGTTGTCAGCCACCAAAATTCGCGCAGCTCGCGGGCCGTCGGGTCCATGATCTCGAGCGAGCCGTCGGCGATTTGGGATTCAGGCGAGCTCGCCCACACCACGAATCCTGGGGTATTGCGGGGGATGCGCAGCGAATACTGGATAGTGCGCATGAAGGAACCGGGAACGTCCGCGTCCTCCTCAATGCCATCGCGCAGGCAAACCCAGGGAGTGCCCACGCTCTCGCCCTTGAGGTTGAGGATGCGCACCTCCACATCGCCGGCGAGCTCCTCGCGCGAGGAGGCGACGGCCGTCGCCGTGCCATGGATGATCTCGCGCTCGTCGGGAGCCCAGACGATGCGCTCCACCTCGATATGCCACTCGAGATAGCCCTGCTGGAAGTCGATGTTGCGGATGGCGAGCGCCGCTTGGTCCTTGCGCAGGGTATTGACGGACGACTCCAGGCGCGCGCCGAGGGGGTGGATGGAGTGGGTGACGCTCTCGATTGCCACGTCGTGGGAGTCGCGCGTCGAGACTGCAACCGTCTGCGGCACGGAGAGCACCGGCACCACGGCCACGTAGCTGCCGTCGCCGGCCTTGGCCTGCGCGCCGGTTGGCGCATGCAGGAGCTTGGCGGGCACGGCGCCCGCCGCGCACGTCGACTCGATGCGCAGCGGGGCATCGCCCGCGCCGCTCACGCTCACCTGCGTGTACACCTTGCCGTGTCCACGCGTCGTCTTGCCAAAGCTGATTGCCATCTATCGCTCCATCGCGTTCGGGGCCAAAACCATCAGATGCGGCGCTGCCCTAGAGCTCCACCGTCCGCATGAACTCGTCGAGCGCCACGTCCCACGAGCGCATCTTGTCGCCGATGGTGTCGCGCAGGCGCTTGTTGTCCAGGATCGACCACAGCGGGCGCGGGGCCGACGCCGGGTTCTTCGCCGCATACTCCTCGGTGGTAACGGGCAGCACCTCGCAGCCAAGGCCCGCGTTGGCCATGATGCGGCGCGCGAAGATGTCCCAGGTGGTGGCTCCGTTGGCCGTCACATGGTAGAGGCCGTAGTTCTCGGTGCCGAGCAGGGCGAGGATCTCCCAGGCGAGGTCGCCCGCGAAGGTGGGCGAGCCGTGCTGGTCGCATACGACGGTAATCTGCTCGTGCGTGCGCCCGAGGCCCACCATGGTGCGGACGAAGTTCTTGCCCTCGGTGCCATAGAGCCAAGCCGTGCGGCAGATGAAGTGCTTGGGCGCGAGCTCGGCCACCGCGCGCTCGCCCGCCAGCTTGGTCTCGCCATAGGCAGTATTCGGGGCCACCGGCGCATCCTCGGCCTGCGGCATGGGGTCGGTGCCCGCGAGGACGTAGTCGGTGGAGACGTGGGCGAGCACGGCATCGGCCTCCGCGGCGGCGCGCGCGAGGTTTGCCGCGGCGTCGGCGTTCAGGAGCTGGGCGAACTCACGATTGGTCTCGCAGCCGTCCACGTTCGTGGCTGCCGCGCAGTTGACGATCGCATCGAAGCCGCCTGCGGCCACGAAGTCGTCCACCGCCCGCGCATTCGTGATGTCGAGCTCGTCGACGTCCGTGGCCACGACCTCGACCCCCGTCCAGGAGGCATCGATTGCGCCGATGGGCGCGCGGCCCGTCGACAGGATGGTCTGCAGCTCGCGGCCCAGCTGGCCGTTCGCGCCGGTGATCAGCAGCTTGCGCATGGGTGCTCCCCTCACATTAGGCACATCTAGCTAATTGTATCCCAGGCCATCTGGTCCTGATGGGCCGGCCTCGTGCGTTGCAGCAAGCGAAGGGAGGCGCGCCGAAGCTCACGCTCGGGAGAGCCTATTCGCTCGGAGGCGCTTCCTCTTGCGACGCGAGCTCGGCGAGCTTGGCCTCGAGGTAGTCTGCCGTGCGCCGCGCGCACTCCCCGCGGAAGAACCAGCTCTCCTCACGCGCCTGCGCACGCCGCGCCTGCACGTCCGGATTTGCGAGCACGTCCTCTATCACCTCGCGCATGTGGTCGAACTGCCCCTCCTCGAGCGGCACGCCCGTGTTCGTGAACAGGCTCGACTCCCAGAAGGGCTCGTCCAGCCATGCGGCGTCGTAGACCGCCGTGTCCATGCCCGAGAGCGCGTACATCACCGGCTTGTCGAAGACAAGCGCGAAG
>CACZNT010000097.1 GCA_902782635.1 uncultured Coriobacteriaceae bacterium | reverse complement strand
GTAGGGCTTGAGGCCGGTGCCGGCGGGAATCTTCTTGCCCACGATGACGTTGGACTTGAGGTCGAGCAGGTGGTCGGTATCGCCCTTGATGGCGGACTCGGTGAGCACGCCGGCGGTACGGATGAACGAGGCGCTGGAGAGCCAGGAGTCGATGGAGCTGGCCACCTTGAGCGTGCCCAGGATGGTGGGCTCAGCCTCGGGCGGGGTGCCGCCGGCGAGCGTGATGTCGTTCACGGCATCGGCGTACTCGTAGCGGTCGACGTACTGGCCCAGCAGGTACTTGGAATCGCCGGGGTTGGTGATCTGGACGCGGCGCAGCATCTGGCGCGCGATGACCTCGATGTGCTTGTCGTTGAGGTCGACGCCCTGGGAGTCGTAGACGTCCTTGACCGACTTCACGAACGTGTGCATCGTCGACTCGATGTCGGTGAGACGACGCAGGTTGCGGAAGTTCACGAAGCCCTTGGTGATCTGGTCGCCGGCGCGGACGGGGATGTCCTCCCCCACCTTGATGCCGGGCATGAAGCGCACGGACACCGGCACGCGCTCCTCGGAGAGGATGCGGGTCGGGTCCTCGGGGTCGACGATGCGCAGCACGTGCTCGGTCTGCTCGGTCGCGATCTGGAGGATGCCCGACTGCGGGGCCAGGTCGGCCTCGCGGCCGAGGATCTTCTCGTTGACGTTGCCGACGACGTCGAACATGCGGCCCACGGTGGGCAGGCCCTGCGTGATGTCGTCAGCGCCGGCCACGCCGCCGGAGTGAATCGTGCGCATCGTGAGCTGGGTGCCCGGCTCGCCGATGGACTGGGCGGCGATGATGCCCACCGAGGTGCCGATGTTCACCGGGCGCCTCGTGGAGAGGTCCCAGCCGTAGCACTTCTGGCACACGCCGTACTTGGAGCGGCAGGTGAGCAGCGCCCTCAGGCGCACGCTGGTGAGGCCAGCCTCGACGAGCTTCTCCAGGTCCTCGCGGCTCTCGATGTAGCCGTCGGCCGGGATGAGAACCTCGCCCGTCTCCGGGTGGCAGATGTCCTCGAGGGTGCAGCGGCCGATGAGGTCGAGGTTGAGCGTGTCCTCGCCCGGGAGGGTGAGGTCGTAGGCGACGCTCTCGGTGGTGCCGCAGTCGCGCTCGCGCACGATGACGTCCTGCGCGACGTCGACGAGGCGCCTGGTGAGGTAGCCGGAGTCGGACGTGTGGCTGGCGGTGTCGACGAGGCCCTTGCGCGCGCCGTAGGTGGAGATGAAGTACTCCAGCGGCTGCAGGCCCTCGCGGAAGTTCGCCTTGATGGGCAGGTCGATCGTGTCACCGGACATGTCGGCCATGAGGCCTCGCATGCCGGCGAGCTGGCGCAGCTGCGTCTTGGTGCCACGGGCGCCGGAGTCGGCCATCATGTAGATGGGGTTGTCCTCGGCAAATCCCGCGAGCATCTCGGTGCCCAGCGTCTCGGTGCACTTCGTCCAGATGTCGACGACCTCGGCGTGACGCTCGGCCTCGGAGAGCATGCCCTCCTCGTAGTTCTCGTTGATCTCGTTGACGGCGTCCTGCGTGCGCTCGATCATCTCCTGCTTGCCCTCGGGGATGACGGCGTCCCACACCGAGACGGTGAGGCCGGCGCGGGTGGCGTAGTGGAAGCCGGCGTACTTGATGGCGTCCAGGATGGGGCCCACCTCGGCGAGCGGGTAGCGGTCGCACAGGTCGTTGACGATGCGCGTCATGTCGCTCTTCACCATCTTGAGGTTGATGAAGGGGTAGTCGCTCGGCAGGCACTGGCGGTTGAACAGGATGCGGCCGACGGTGGTCTCGACGCGCACGGGGCCATCGGTGACGTCGTGGTCGACGGTCTCGATGAACTCGACGGTGCGCTCCTTGCCCTCGCGGTCGGTCTCGACGCGCTTGTGGCGCTCCACCATGCGGAAGATCTTGCGGCCGTCCTCCTCGACGTTGGCGTTCTCGGCCTTGACGCGCACGGAGATGCGCGCCTGCAGGTCGATGCCCGCGCGGGCGTCGTAGGCGTTGATGACGTCGTCGAAGCTGGCGTAGGCATGGCCCTCGCCTGCCGCGCCCTCCTTCTCGGTGGTGAGGTAGTACACGCCGAACACCATGTCCTGGGAGGGCACGGTGACGACCTCGCCCGAAGCCGGCTTGCGCAGGTTGTTGGACGAGAGCATGAGGACGCGGGCCTCGGTCTGGGCCTGCGTGGACAGCGGCACGTGCACCGACATCTGGTCGCCGTCAAAGTCGGCGTTGAACGGCGCGCACACCAGCGGGTGCAGGTGGATGGCCTTGCCCTCGACGAGCACCGGCTCGAACGCCTGGATGGACAGGCGGTGCAGGGTCGGTGCGCGGTTGAGCAG
>CACZNT010000096.1 GCA_902782635.1 uncultured Coriobacteriaceae bacterium | reverse complement strand
TGCATGGCTGCGCCGATGGCCTGCTGCAGGTGGTAGCCGATGTAGCCCTGGCTCATGGCGCCGCACTCGGGCAGGTCGATCTTGGGGAACTTCTCGGGATTGACCTCGTTCGCCGCGGCGAAGGCATTCTGGATCATGCCCACCTGCGGGCCGTTGCCGTGGGTGATGATGATCTCGTTACCCATCGAGATGACCTTGAGCAGGGTGGGCGCCGCCTCGCGGACGCGGGCGATCTGCTCCTCGGGAGTGTCGCCGAGGGCGTTGCCACCGAGCGCGATGACGACGCGATTGGGGGTCTCGAACTTGGCCATGGGAAATCCTCCTCCTTGCCTGCTTGCGGCGCGTCTAATGCTTACGAGGGAATCGTATGCGCCCGACAAGGTTTAGCGGGGTTGATTTCGCCGAGGGGGAGGATGAGCATGGATTACGCGCCTGGGGACAGGCAGATCAGAAGGCGCCGCCGCCTCCACCACCGCCGAAGCCTCCGCCGCCTCCGCCGGAGAATCCGCCACCGCCGCCTCCGCCGGAGCTCGACGACGAGCTCGCGAGCTCGCCCATGCTCACGCTGGCGGCCGACTCGACCGACTTCGTCATGCTCTTGGACGGCGCGCTCATACTGCCGTGGCCCACGCACCAGGTATAGGTGGGGGTGAACGCCGGGTCGCTCAGCAGCTCGGGCTTGACCATCTTGAGCTGCTTGATCACCTTGTCCGAGACGCCCAGGACCACCGCCATGATGAGCAGGCGGTTCCACAGTACGACGTCACCCGGCACTGCCTCTTCGAGGCGCGTGAAATCGGTGAGCCAACGCCTGAGGGCGTCGAGCCTGGCCTTTATCTCGACGGCCTCGGGCGAGAGCTTCTTCATGCCCGCGCCGGCCACGAAGCACCCCACGGCAGCGGCCACGAGCACCGCCGGCGTGCCGATGATCAGCCAGACCGGCGCGTCGACGACGATGAAGAACACGAACGCGGCGATGGCGATCGCGATGTCGATGCCGCCCGCGATATAGAGCGGCCAGGCGCGCACGCCGCCCTCCTCCTTGAAGAAGCCGCGCTGGTCGCACTCGAGCGTCACCTGGCGCTGCCACTCCTTGTACTGCTCGTCGTAGCTGGCGGGGTACTTCTTCGCGACCTTCTTGATGCTCTTGAACATGAGCGGCGGAAATCCCGTATCGGACCGCTCGTTGCGATCCTCGGCGCTGCGCAGCGCGAGGAAGCGGAAGAGGAAGTAGTCGGTCTCGCTGTCGACCTCGTCGTGGAGGGCGTCGGCCACCGCGTCGTTTCGCGTGATGCGGTAGTCCTGCTTGCCCCCGCCCGTGCCCGAGCTCACGAGGTCGAGCCCGACGGCGCCCTTGTCGGAGAGGCGCATGAGGGCGGCCGTGAACTCCTTGGACTCCGGCTCGCCGCCGTTGTAGAGGGTGCCGAGCACGCTGGGGTGGTCGTCGGTGGGAACGTCGCGGAAGTACTTGTCGTCGAACTGCGCCTTGTGGAGGGCCTGGTAGCGCAGCCTGGTGAAGACGCCCAGCGCAACAGAGCCCAGCGCAGCGACGAGGCCCACAAGCCCGCCCGTGCCGATGATCCTCCGGGCGCGCTCGCGACGTGCGTTCGCCTCGTCGGCCCAGGCCGTCTCCTCGGCGATGATGTCGTCGATGCGGCTCCCCGACTGGCGCTGCTCCACGCTCACCCACTCCACCGGGAAGGTGATGCGCGCCTCGGCGAACTCGCTCGTCCCCACGCGCGGCACCTCGAAGTGTGCGCCGTCATCCGTGATGGAGACGTTGCCGTTGAGGGGCCCGTGGGCCCAGGCTCGCACGTTGTCCTCGGCCACCACCTGTGTGCCGGCCGGTACGGGCAGATGCACGTCGCAGCTAACGTTCTGCGAGGGCTCGTCCCAGCCGTCCGAGACGAACTTCCAGTACAGCTCGGCGCAGTCGTCCCATGCCAGGAGCCCGCCGGCGATGGTGTAGTTGATGCGGTAGGTGGCCTGCTCGTCCGACTTCTTGTTGTAGAGCTTGATGTTGGTGGTGCTGTAGTACTCGGTGATCTCGTAGACGCCCGACCCCTCGTCGCCCGGGTTGAAGGCCACGAAGCCGCCGTCTTTCACCTCGCCCACTTCGCCCACCGTAACGACGATGTCCTGCCCCATGTGGAGCCCCGTCCCCTGGGGGATGTCCCAGTAGACGCCGTTGAACGAGCCGTCGAAATCGAAGGTGCGCTCCTCCACCACGGAGAGCGTGCCGTCGGCGGAGATGGTGGCATCGATGTCGACGTTCGTGATCTCGTACTCCCGGGCAAGCGCCGGCGTCGTGATGGCCAGCGCGGCGGCCAAGGCAATCGCGAGGACGGCGATGGCGGCGCTCAGGCGACGGGCGGTCTTTCGCATGGGTTGTCCCTCCAAAGGTCGCTTACCCCCATGGTACCCATCAGCCAAACGTCAAAAAAGGGCGCCGCACTCTCAATAGTGCGAAAAACAAGCGGGCCAGGCCTCCCTCATATGACAAAGGGGACAGTCCCCTTTGTCACATTTCCGGTGACGTGACCGGAGCACGTTTCTCGGTGCAGGGAACCCCCATTTGGGGGAAGATAGGAGAAGCACGCAAGACGATTCGAAAGGAGCCATCATGGCACTTGAAAAGAAGGTTGGCGAGCTTCTCAACACGCAGGTCAACAAGGAGTTCTACTCCGCATACCTCTACCTCACCTTCGCCGACTACTACGACATGCGCGGCCTCAAGGGCTTCGCGAACTGGTACGTCATCCAGGCGCAGGAGGAGGTCGCGCACGCCCGCATCATCCGCCGCTACCTGCTCGACAACGACTGGCCGGTCAAGATGCTCGCCATCGACCAGCCCGACAAGACCTTCGAGAACGACCTCGAGCCCCTCGAGGCAGCCCTCGAACACGAGCGCTACGTCACCGCGTCCATCAACGAGTGCTATGCCGCCGCCCACGAGGCGCACGACTTCCGCACCATGCAGCTGCTCGACTGGTTCGTCAAGGAGCAGGGCGAGGAGGAGGCCAACGCCTCCGAGATGATCTCCAACATGGAGCTCTTCGGCAGCGACCCGCGCGGCCTGTACTCGCTCGACCGCGAGTACCTCGCGCGCAGCTTCACCGCGCCCACCGACATGGACATGTAGGCCCGCACACGTCAGCACGCCAGCATGTCCATACCAGTCGCGACACCACCGAACGACAAGCGCCCCGCGAGCCCCGCGCCCGTGGGGCGCTTCGCTCCCACGCCCTCGGGCAGGATGCACCTGGGTAACGTCCTCTCCTGCCTCGTCGCCTGGCTGGGCGCGAAGTCGGCCGGCGGGCAGGTGCTCCTGCGCATCGAGGACCTCGACCCGCGCGCACAGGATCGCGACGTGGCCGAGCAGCTCATGGACGACCTGCTCTGGCTGGGCATCCCGTGGGACGGCGAGCCCGTCTGGCAGAGCGAGCGCGGCGACGCCTACGACGAGGCCATCGAGCGCCTCGGCGAGATGGGCCTCACCTACCCCTGCTTCTGCTCGCGCGCCGAGCTTCACGCCGCCACGGCTCCCCATGCGGCTGACGGCACTTATATATATGAGGGGACATGCCGCGACCTCTCGGCAGAGGAGGTCGCCCGACGCCTGGCCGAGCGGCCGGCGGCGATTCGCGTGCGGGTGCCCGAGACGGACGACCCGACGGGGACGGTCGTGGTCGAGGATGCGGTGTATGGCAGGCATGAGGAGTGCCTCGCGCGCGAATGCGGCGACTTCCTCGTGAGGAGGAGCGACGGCGTGGTGGCCTACCAGCTCGCCGTGGTGGTTGACGATGCGGCGATGGGCGTCACCCAGGTGGTGCGCGGGCGCGACCTGCTCTCGTCGGCGGCGCGCCAGTCATGGCTCGCCCGCCAGCTCGGGGCCGAGCCTCCTTCCTGGGCGCACGTCCCGCTGATGGTGGCGCCCGATGGCAGGCGGCTCTCGAAGCGCGACCGCGACCTCGACCTGGGCGTCCTGCGCGAGCGCGGGACGCGGCCGGAGGCGATCGTGTCCTTCTTGGCGCGCAAGCTGGGCCTCCTGTCAGATGGTGACGAGGCCACGCCCGCCGAGCTGGCCGCCGATTTCTCCTTCGAGCGCATCCGCAATGCCGCCGACATCGTGGTCGACGCCTTCCCCGACCGCTGAGCTACTCGCGTTTTCCCTCGTCATCTCGCCTTTCGGAAAATCGAACACATTTTTGATATTCTCACGAACTTCTGTTCTATTTCCTGCTATCATCTAATTGGGGTTGCAGGAGTAGGAGGCGTCATGGAGCATCTGGAGTCTTTGCATGTGAGAGAGGCCGAGCTAGCGGGAGCGGAGGTGCTGGCGGAAGAGCATGGCGAGCTCGAGTCCCGTCAGGTGTGGGCCGTGGTCGAGCCAGGCCATGGGGTGGTGGTGGTGGTCGAGCGCTCGTATGGCGAGCTCACTCAGGAGGTCTACGACTGCCGTGCCCACGAGCATAAGGTGACGCTCGGATGGGAGGCCTCGGTGGCGCTTGCCGAGAGCCTCGGGGCCTCGCCCAAGAAGGTTGCCGTCGCGCTGCGCGCGATTTTCGCTGCGCCCGGGTGCTACCTCGCCGATTTCATGGACCTGCTCGATCGCTCGTCCATCCCCTATTCGTATGCAGCGGAGGCCGGTGGCGTCATCGCGTACAGGCCAGCGCCACGACTTGCGCCGTGAGGATCGCGCGCTTGCTGTTGGCTTTGAAGGGACTGACGATTGACCTCCGCGTTGCGCCACACGCATGGGGCATGACGCACGCGGCGGAAGATCCGCTGCGCTTAGGAGACGCTCATGGAATACACCCTCAAGAACGGGCAAACCATTACGGATGAGGAAGTCGCCCTCATGGCCGAGGCGTACGAGCGCGGCGAGTGGCCAGGAGACCCCGTAGGCGAAGTCATCGTCGGATGCCCTCGCCTCTCGCAAGAGCCCACCAAGACCATAGGCTTCGAGGTGCCTGCCAGCTTGGCCAAGCTGGTCGCAAAGGCTGCGGAGAAGTCCGGCGAATCGCAGTCGAGCTTTCTTCGGAAGGCGGTTCGACGAGCAGTTGACGAGGTGCTTGTCTGAACATCCAAGCCGAGACTGGCATGCACGGGCAAGCTGGGGTATCATCCTTTTGCACCACGGAGAGCTGACCGAGAGGCCGAAGGTGCTCGCCTGCTAAGCGAGTAAGGGCCGCAAAGCCCTTCTGGGGTTCGAATCCCCAGCT
>CACZNT010000095.1 GCA_902782635.1 uncultured Coriobacteriaceae bacterium | reverse complement strand
GCCGATGGCCGCGCCGTAGGCCAGCGCGATCTCCCAGGCATCGCCGGTCGCGTCCTGCTCGACGGCCACGAGGCAGGGCGTGCCCTTGCCGGCCTGGTACTCGGAGCGCACGGTGTGGCCCGGGGCCTTCGGCGCAATCATGATGACGTTCACGTCCGCGGGCGGCTTGATGCAGCCGAAGTGGATGTTGAAGCCATGCGCGAAGGCGAGCGTCTTGCCGGGCTCGAGATTGGGCTCGATGTCGGCCTCGTACATCTTGGCCTGGAGCTCGTCGTTGATGAGGACCATAATGATGTCGGCGGCCTTCACGGCCTCGGCGTTGGAGAGGACCTTGAGGCCCTGTGCCTCGGCCTTCGCCTTGGAGGGGCTTCCCTCGCGCAGGCCCACGACGACGTTGACGCCCGAATCGTGCAGGTTAAGCGCGTGGGCGTGGCCCTGCGACCCGTAGCCGATGATGGCGACGGTCTTGCCGTCGAGCTTAGAGATGTCGCAGTCCTGCTCGTAGAACATCCTGAATGCCATTGTTCTCCCCTTTCCCGTTGGGTAAATGCCGAATGTGCTGCTAGAGCCTTGTGATCGAGCGCATGGTGGTGGAGCCGCGCTCGAGCGAGACCACGCCCGTGCGCGCGATCTCGAGGATGTCGTAGTCACGCAGGAGGTCGACGAAGCTGTCGACGATGATGCTCTCCCCCACCAATTGCAGGATGATCGCCTCGCGCGAGAACTCCATCACCTTCGCGCCGAACGCATCCGATGCCTCGAGGATCGCGCCGCGGCGCTCGGGCACGTTGACGAGCTTGATGAGCAGCAGCTCGCAGTGGATCGACCCCTCGCGGTCGAGCTCCGAGACGGCCGCCACGTCGGGCAGCTTGTAGAGCTGCGTGATGAGCTGGCGCTTCGTGTTGTCGACGCCTTCGAAGACGGCCGTGATCCGCGAGAAGCCCTCGTCCTCGGTCTCGCTGACGGTGAGCGAGACGATGTTGAACTGGCGGCGGCGGAACATGCTCGTCACGCGATTGAGCACGCCGAACTGGTTGCGCACGAGGATGGCGACGGTGTAGCGGTTCATGTTACTCACCAACCTTCTCGATGATGTCGTCGAGCGTGCCGCCAGGCGGCATCATCGGCAGGACCATCTCGTCCTTGTCGATCTCGACCTCGATGAGGACGGGGCCGCTCGCCTCGAAGGAGGCGTCGAAGGCTGCCTTGAGTTCCTCGGGCGTGCTCACGCGCTGCGCCTCCAGCCCGAAGGCCTCCGCGATGGCCACGAAGTCGTTGCGGCGGAATCCCTCCAAGGTGGTGTTGGAGAAGCGCTTCCCGTAGAAGAGGCGCTGCCACTGGCGCACCATGCCGAGCACGTGGTTGTTCATCACGACGACGGTGACGGGCACGTCGTAGGAGACGGCCGTGGCGAGCTCGCCGATGTTCATGCCCAGGCCGCCGTCGCCCGTGACGAGGACGCTGCGGGTGTTCGTGCCGAATGCGGCGCCGATGGCCGCGCCCAGGCCGAAGCCCATCGTGCCCAGGCCGCCGCTCGTGATGAAGGTGCGCGGCTTCGTGAAGCGCAGGTGCTGGGCCGCCCACATCTGGTGCTGGCCCACGTCGGTGACGACGGGCGTCTCATCGTCGAGGCGCTCGTTCAAGGCGAGCATCGCAGAGCGCGGCGTGAGCCCCTCGCGCATGTCCTGGTTGTGGTCCTGGTGCATGCGCTTGCGCTCGATGAACGAGGCCCATTCGGGGTGCGTGCGCTCCTCGAGCTGGTCGATGAGCTGGCGAAGGACGATCTTGAGGTCGCCCGCCAGCCCGTGAGCATCGGGGATGATCTTCGAGAGCTCCGAGGAGTCGATATCGATGTGGACGATGTCGGCGTCCTGGGCGAACTTCTCGCGATTGCCGGTGACGCGGTCGTTGAAGCGCGCGCCAAGGGCGATGATAACGTCGGCATTTCGCATGGCCATCGACGATGCGTAGTGGCCATGCATGCCCTCGAAGCCCAGGAAGCGCTCTGCGTCGGTCGAGACGCCGGAGAGTCCCATCAGCGAGCAGCCGATGGGCGCGTCGATCTTGTCTGCAAGCTCGAGCACCTCCGCCTCGGCATCTGCCGCGATGACGCCGCCGCCAAAGTAGACGAAGGGGCGCTCGGCGCGGTTTATGCGCGCGGCCGCTGCGGCGATCTTCTCGGGATTGCCGCGATAGGGCTCGTCCTTGCCCGCGGGGGCAGCCGGCTCGTACTCGCCCATCTGCTGCTGGATGTCCTTGGCGATGTCGACCAGCACGGGGCCGGGACGTCCCGAGGCTGCCAGACGGAATGCGTCGCGGATGGTGTCGGCGAGGTCTTCGATGTCGCCGACGAAGTAGTTGTGCTTGGTGATGGGCAGCGTGACGCCCGTGATGTCGATCTCCTGGAAGGAGTCGGTGCCGATCTGGCGCGTGGGCACGTTGCCCGTGATGGCCACCATGGGAACGGAATCGAGGAATGCCGTCGCGATTCCCGTCACGAGGTTGGTCGAGCCCGGGCCCGACGTGGCGATGCAGACGCCAACCTTGCCCGTCGCGCGGGCATAGCCGTCTGCCGCATGGGCCGCATGCTGCTCGTGCGACACGAGGACATGCTTGATCGTGTCGGCGTGCTGGTAGAGTGCGTCGTAGATGTCGAGGACCGTGCCTCCGGGGTAGCCGAAGACGACGTCGACGCCCTGCTCCTCGAGGCAGCGGACGACGATCTCTGCGCCCTTGAGCTCCATATGCGCCTCCTCTCATAGGTAGGCAAGATGGTACGCCCAAATGCCCAACCGTCTGCATGGTTTTTCCCGCTCGAAATGTGGCAGATGGGGACAGTCCCCAAGTGTCACGTTTTGTGACAGTTGGGGACTGTCGGGACTGCGGACAAAATCTTGGAGATGATCCGGGAGGAGTCCGCATGAGGACCTACACGATGCAGGAGAGGCTCGACGCCGTCG